>NZ_JBZWBG010000009.1:0-275467 GCF_058680555.1 Pseudomonas sp. YA1 | reverse complement strand
ATGCTCCCCGCCCAGTTGCCCACCTGCGAGCCGCAGAAGGCCAGGTTCTGGAAATCGCAGGGGAAGCTGTTGAAGTCCTCGCCCTCGCCGAAACGGCCGAATTTCACGTCCAGCGCGCCGTCGAAGTACTGCTGCTTGAGCCACAGCTGGGTCAGCCGCCAGGTCTGCCCGCGGCCCCAGACCTCCTGCACCGAGCTGATGTGCCCGGCACGCGGGTCGCCGATGCGGTCGTTGGAAAGGTTCTTGCCGTTGCGCTCGGTGACGGTGAACTGGAACTCGGTGGCCTTCCAGCCGAGGATCTTCTCCAGGTCCATGTGCACGCCCAGGGCGAACTGGTCGGTGTAGCGCCCGGTCTTGTCGTCGTCATAGCCGCCGTCGAGGTTGGCCGCCGCCTCGCCAACGTACTCCAGCTTGAAGTCGTAGCCCTTCTCCAGCAGCTCGGTGCGCTTGCCGCCCCAATCGCCGAGCATCCATTTCGAGTTCGGGGAGAACGCCTCGGCGGCGTGCGCCGCGCTCCCCAAGCCCAGCGCTCCAAGGGCAAACAGGCAGCCAACGGTCCTGGCGGCCGGTCTGGTTTTCTTGTTCTTGTACATTTCCAGCGTCCTCGTGGTTGTGGTCTAGGCAGTACGAAAGGATTCAGGAGTTCTTCTGGCGATTGCCGTTCAAGGCGGTGACCTTCTCCGCCGCCACGCCCGCCGTGCGCACGGCCACGCGCTCGCCGCTCTGCGCGTCGAACAGCAGGACCCGCGCGGGATCGAAGCGCAGGCTCATGCCGCTGCCCGCGGCCGGCGCGACGTCCGGCGCCAGGCGGCAACAGACCTTGACCTGGTTGACGGTGACGAAGACCAGGGTGTCCGGCCCGGTCGGTTCGAGCACCTCGACCTCGGTACGCAGGTCATGGGCAGCGCTGCCATCGCCCAGGGCGATCTGCTCGGGCCGTACGCCGAGGATCAGCTCGCCCCCCTCCTCCAGGCCAGGCTCCAGGCTCAGCGGCAGTTCGATACGGTCCTGGCCGCTATCGAGCAGGCCGGTCCAGCGTCCGTCCCGGCGCTGCAGGCGCAACGGAATGAAATTCATCGGCGGCGAACCGATGAAGCTGGCGACGAACAGGTTGGCCGGGTCGTTGTAGATCTGCTGCGGCGTGCCGAACTGCTGGATGACGCCGTCCTTCATCACCGCCACCTTGTCGCCGAGGGTCATGGCCTCGATCTGGTCGTGGGTGACATACACGGTCGTGGTCTTCAGCCGCTGGTGCATCAGCTTCAGCTCGGTGCGCATTTCCACCCGCAGCTTGGCATCGAGGTTGGACAGCGGCTCGTCGAACAGGTAGACCTTGGGCCGCCGCGCCAGCGCCCGGCCCATGGCCACCCGCTGCTGCTGGCCGCCGGAGAGCTGCGACGGCTTGCGTTCGAGCAGATGCTCGATCTGCAACAGCCTGGCCACCCGCGCCACCTCCTCGTCGATGGCGGCCTGGGGCATCTTGCGGATCTTCAGGCCGAAGGCGATGTTCTCGCGCACGCTCATGGTCGGGTACAGGGCGTAGGACTGGAAGACCATGGCGATGTCGCGGTCCTTGGGGCTCATGCCGCTGATGTCCTGGCCGTCCACCAGGATCGCACCGCCGGTGATGCTCTCCAGCCCGGCGATGCAGTTCATCAGGGTCGACTTGCCGCAGCCCGAGGGCCCGACGAGGATCAGGAATTCGCCGGAGTCGATCTTCAGTCGGATGTCCCTGAGGGTATCGGCCAGGCCGCTGCCGTAGCTCTTGTGCAGGTTGCGCAGTTCGAGGGTTGCCATGTTTCGTTCGTCTCCGAGGTCAGCGACCCGTCTCAGCCTTTCACGGCGCCGGCGGTGAGGCCGCGCACGAAGTACTTGCCGGCCAGTACGTAGACCACCAGCGTGGGCAGCGCGGCGATCATCGCCGCGGCCATGTCGACGTTGTATTCCTTGACCCCGGTGGTGATGTTCACCAGGTTGTTCAGGGCCACGGTGATCGGTTGCGAATCGCCGCTGGCGAACACCACGCCGAACAGGAAGTCGTTCCAGATCTGGGTGAACTGCCAGATCAGGCAGACCATCACGATGGGCGTGGACATCGGCAGCAGGATGCGCAGGAAGATGGTGAAGAAACCGGCGCCGTCCAGGCGCGCGGCCTTGACCAGGGCATCCGGGATCGCCACGAAATAGTTGCGGAAGAACAGCGTGGTGAAGGCCAGGCCGTAGATCACGTGGACCAGCACCAGGCCACTGGTGGTATTGGCCAGGCCGAGCTTGCCGAGGGTGAAGGACATCGGCAGGAGGATCACCTGGAACGGCAGGAAGCAGCCGAACAACAGCGCGCCGAAGAACAGCTGGGAACCGCGGAAGCGCCACATCGACAGCACGTAGCCGTTCAACGCGCCGATGAAGGTGGAGATCAGCACGCCGGGCACGGTGATCAGCACCGAGTTCCAGAAGAACGCGCCGACGCTGTCCCAGGCCTTGAGCCAGCCGATGACGGTGAAGGTGTCGGGCAGCGACAGCAGGTTGCCGGTGCGGATGTCGTCTGGCGTCTTGAAGCTGGTCAGCAGCATCACCAGCAGCGGCACCAGGTAAAGCGCGCAGGCGCCCCAGAGGGTCAGATGCACGGCCAGGCGGCTGACGCTGAAGCTCGGGTTCAGGGACGCGTCACGCATGGCGCTTGCCTCGCAGTTCGGAATACAGGTAAGGCACCACGATCGCCAGCACCGCGCCGAGCATCAGCATCGCGCTCGCCGCGCCGAGCCCCATCTGGCCACGGGTGAAGGTATGCGCATACATGAACATCGCCGGCAGGTCGGAGGAATAACCCGGCCCGCCGGCGGTCATCGCCGCTACCAGGTCGAAGCTCTTGATCGCGATATGGGCGAGGATCATCAGCGCGCTGAAAAACACCGGGCGCAGGCTCGGCAGGACGATGCGCAGGTAGATGGTCGGCAGGCTCGCACCGTCGACCTGGGCGGCGCGCACGATGGCCGGGTCGACCCCGCGCAGGCCGGCGAGGAACAGCGCCATGACGAAGCCGGAGGCCTGCCACACAGCGGCGATCACCAGGCAGTAGACGACCCGCTCCGGGTCCACCAGCCAGTCGAAGCGGAAACCTTCCCAGCCCCAGTCGCGGAGCAGCTTGTCCAGGCCCAGGCCTGGATTGAGCAGCCACTTCCAGGCGGTGCCGGTGACGATCATCGACAACGCCATGGGATACAGGTAGAGGGTGCGGATGAAGCCTTCGCGGCGGATACGCTGGTCCAGCAGCACCGCGAGGAACACCCCGAGCACCAGACAGATGGCGATGAACGAGCCGCCGAAGAGCAGCAGGTTCTTGCTCGCCACCCACCAGCGGTCGTTGTCCCACAGGCGCTGGTACTGGCTCAGCCCGGCCCACTTGTAGCTGGGCATGAAGCGCGAGTTGGTGAAGGACAGCAGCAGCGTCCAGCCGATGTAGCCATACATGCAGAACAGCACCACGACCACGCTTGGCGCCAGCACCAGCTTCGGCAGCCAGCCTTGCAGGCGATCGAGCGGCGAGACGCGACGAGGCGCTACCGGAGCCGTGGGATAGACAGGGGAATTGGTCGCCATGCGTTTTCTCGCGTGCGAAGGAACCCACCCGTGCCGCTCGGCGGCACGGAGCCAGTCGGGAGGATCGAGCGGAGCCCAGGCCGGGCTCCGCGCCAGGGACTTACTGCGCCGCCGCCTCGATGGCGGCCGCCAGTTGCTGGGCGGCCTTCTGCGGGTCCGCGGCGGGGTCGTTGAAGAAGTTGGTCACCACGTCGAAGATCGCCCCCTGCACGTAGCTGGAAGCGGCCATGCTGTGGGCCATGCTCGGCACCAGGTTGCCGTCCTGGGAAGCCTGCTTGAAGTCCTTCATCGACTGCTGGGCGCAACTGTCGAACGGCGCCATGTCGGCGTCCAGGCGAACCGGGATGGAGCCCTTGTTGAGGTTGAAGTCCTTCTGGAAGGACGGATCGAGCACGCTGCGCGCCAGGTCTTCCTGGGCCTTGCGGTTCTCCGCGTTGCTCAGCTTGAACATCACCAGCGAGTCGATGTTGTAGTCGAAGGCCTTCTGCGTGCCGGGGAACGGCAGGCACTGGTAGTCCTTGCCCGGCACCTTGCCGGCGGCGGTGAATTCGCTCTTCGCCCAGTCGCCCATGATCTGCATCCCGGCCTTGCCGTTGATCACCATCGCCGTGGCGGCGCTCCATTCGCGACCGGCGGCGTCGGCATCGACGTAGCCGCGGAGCTTCTTCAGCGCGGCGAACACCTCGACCATCTGCGCTCCGGTGAGGGTCGCCTTGTCCTGTTCGACGAAGGCCTTGCGATAGCCTTCCGGGCCCATCTTGCTCAGCACCAGGTTCTCGAACACGGTGCCGTCCTGCCACGGTTGGCTGCCATGGGCCAGCGGCGTGAAACCGGCAGCCTTGAGCTTGTCGGCGGCGACGAACAGTTCGTCGAGGGTGGTCGGCGGGGTGGCGCCGGCCTTCTTGAACACTTCCGGGTTGATGTAGAGCCAGTTGACCCGGTGTACGTTGATCGGCACTGCTACGTAGTCGCCGTCGTACTTCATGATCTGCGCCACCTGCTTCGGCAGCAGGCTGTCCCACTTGCCTTCGGCGGCCACCGCGTTGAGGTCGGCGAGCAGGCCCAGTTCGCCCCACTCCTGGATATCCGGCCCCTTGATCTGCGCCGCGGCCGGCGGATTGCCGGACACCGCGCGGGTCTTCAGCACGGTCATCGCCGCCTCGCCGCCACCGCCGGCCACGGCGAAGTCCTTCCAGGTGTGGCCCTTGGCTTCGACCAGCTTCTTCAGGGTTTCGGCGGCGCGCTTCTCGCCGGCGGAGGTCCACCAGTGCAGCACTTCGACTTCGCCGGCCTGAGCCAGCAGCGGGGAGAGACAGAGGGAGGAAAGACAGATGACGGCAGAGAGGCGACGGATCGCATTCATGAGGAAAACCTTCTTCTTGTTATTCGGAGCAAGTCTGCGCTTGCAATGCTTCGAGTCTATTCAAGCGTTCCGCGTCGCGGGTAACGAAGCGATCCGGGTTTGTCACGGAGTGGTTACATTGGGATTGAGGCAGAGCAGGAAAATCTGGACTTGAACTCGGCAAGGCGGTTTCGCGACAGAAACCTCCTACAACACGAGAATGACCTCCAGCACCACCTCCCTGCGCGCCAGCACGTTGTCGTTCCAGAACCGCAGTACCCTGGACCCCGGCTCTCCAGCCAGGTATCGGCCGGAGAACCCACATGCTGCCCGCCATCCAGTTCGATCACCAGCATCCGCTCATGACAGACGAAATCGACGATGTACGCCCGAGAATCTTCTGCCGACGAAACTTCAGCCGGAGTAATCGATGCCCGCGCAAACACTGCCATAGCGCCCGCTCCGCCTCTGTCTGCGGCTGCCGCAGAACACGGGAGAACCTCGTGCCTACCTGCCTCGTTCAAGGGCCCGGCAGGCCAGCCCATCACTCCAGCCCCAGGCGCGGCAAGCGCAGGCTGACCCGCAGGCCGCCCTCGCGACGGTTCTGCAAACTGACTTCGCCGCCATGGGTGTGCGCAATGTTGCGCGCGATGCCCAGGCCCAGCCCGTAGCCCTGCCCTCGCGGAGACAGGCGGAAGCGCGGCTCGAAGATCTGTTCCAGGCGCTGCTCGGGCACGCCGGGGCCGTCGTCGTCGACGTGCAGCACCACCGCTTCCGGCCCGTCCTCCAGGCTCAGGCGGGCGCGTTCGCCGTATTTCAGCGCATTGTCCAGCAGGTTGCCGATACAGCGCTTGAGCGCCAGGGGCTTGCCCGGATAAGGCTCCGCGGCGCGACCGACGACCTCCACCCGGCCATCGGCCAGGTAGGGCTCGGCGATGTGCTGGAGCAACAGGTTAAGGTCGACCGGCTCGACGTTCTCGTGGATATCGGTGTCCTTCACGCACTGCAGCGCGCCCTTCACCAGCAGTTCCAGCTCGTCCAGGTCGCGCCCGAACTTCTCCTGCAAGCGCTCGTCCTCGAGGAGTTCTACTCGCAGGCGCAGGCGGGTGATCGGCGTACGCAAGTCATGGGAGATGGCGCTGAACAACTGCCCGCGCTCGTTCAGGTAGCGGTCGATGCGCTCGTGCATGGTGTTGAAGGCGCGCGCCACCTCCACCAGTTCGCTGGCGCCGCGTTCCTCCAGCGCTGCCGACGGACTGCCCAGGGCCAGGTCGCGGGCGGCGCGCGCCAGGCGCTTGAGCGGACGGCTCTGCCAATGCATCAGCAAGCCGGTGAAAAGCAGCAGCAACAGGCTGGTGAAAACGATCGAGAGCACCTGCTGCGGTTGCAGTCCCTCGGGTTCCAGGCTGACGTACGGCGCCGGCATCAGGCTGGCGATGTACAGCCACTCGCTGTCGCCGATGCGGATCTGGGTCACCAGCACCGGCGGGTTCACCGGCTCCAGGGTCAGCGCGTAGTGCGCCCAGGAACGCGGCAGCTCGTCGAGTTTCAGCGCGCCGTTGAACAGGCGCAGCTCGTCGGGACTGACGAATTCGACCTGCAGCTCGACCTCCTTGCCCAGGCGTTGATGCAACACGTCCTGGACGATCTCCAGCACCGCCTGCTTGTTCGGCGTGTCCGGCAGGGCACGCATCTCCAGCGGCCGGTCGTTCAGCGAGACGAAGAAGCGCGTACCGCCCATGCTGCGCAACTGGTCGAGCACCAGCGGACGGTAGCCGAGCGGCAGGGAACGGAAGTAGCTGACGCTGGCCGCCATCGAGTAGGCCAGGCTGCGCGAGCTGGTGAGCAGGCCCTCGCGCTGGCTGGAGCGCAGGTGCGACAGCCAGAACAGGCTGGAAAGCCCTTGCGCGACCAGCACCGCGAGCAGGGTCAGGAGCAGCATGCGCCCGAGCAGCGAGCGCGGCACCGGCGACCAGCGCCGCCGTTCGCTCATGGCTGCAGGTGCGGCCGCACCTGCGCCGCCAGCAGGTAGCCACTGCCGCGCACGGTCTGGATCAGCCGCGGCGCCTTGCCGGTGTCGCGCAGGCGCTGGCGCAGGCGGCTGACCGCCATGTCGACGATGCGCTCCAGCGGCAGCACCTCGCGGCCGCGGGTGGCGTTGGCGATGGTGTCGCGGTCGAGGATCTGCTGCGGATGGTCGAGGAACAGCTTGAGCAGGGCGAAATCCGCGCCGCTGAGGAAGAACTCCTCGCCGTCCTCGTGGAACAGCCGGTGGCTGACCGTATCCAGTCGCCAGTCCTCGAAGGCCAGTACGTCGCCACCGCGCACCTGGGTGAACTGCGCGCGGCGCAGCAGGGCCTTGATCCGCGCCAGCAGCTCGCGCGGGCTGAACGGCTTGCCCAGGTAGTCGTCGGCGCCCAGTTCCAGGCCGATCACCCGGTCGGCCTCGTCGGAACTGGCGGTGAGCATGATGATCGGCATGCAGGCCAGGCGCTGGTGGGAGCGAATCCAGCGACAGAGGCTGAAGCCGTCCTCGTCCGGCAGCATCACGTCGAGGATCGCCAGGCTCGCCTCCTCCTCGCACAGCGCCTGGCGGAAGTCGGCGCCCCGCGAAACGCTGCGGACCTGGAAGCCGGCGCGGCTCAGGTAGGTCTCCAGCAATTCGCGGATCTCCTGGTCATCGTCCACCAGCAGGATCGATCGTCCGTTCGCGCTCACGAGGCTCCTCCTTATGCGGTTGCTCGACGCCGACTCAGCCCTCGGCGTCCAGGGCCTGCTGCAGGGCGACCCCGGCGCCGAGCAGGCCCGGATGTTCGGCGGTCATGACCCACACCGGTACGTCCTGCAGGTAAGCGCCGCTGGTCTTGCCACGCCTGGCGAAGGCCTCGGCGAAGCCGCTGGCGATGAAACGCTCGAGGAAACGCGGGACGATGCCGCCGGTAATGTAGACGCCACCGAGCGCGCCGACGGTGAGCACCGCGTTGCCGGCGACCCGCGCCAGCCACAGGAAGAAGTGCTCCAGCACGGCGTCCGCCTGGGCGTCGCCGGCCATGGCCAGGGCACCGACTTCCGCCGCACTGCTCGCGCGTACGGCGACCCCGTCCAGGGCACAGCTGATTTCATAGAGGGCGAGCAGGCCGTTGCCGGACAGTGCGCGCTCGGCGGAGACATGTCCGTAGCGCGCCTGCAGGCCCTGCCAGAGCGCGAAGTCGCGCGGCGAAGTGACCGGCAGGTCGACATGCCCGCCCTCGCAGGGCAGCACTTCCCAACGTCCCCCGCCCAGCGGCAGCAGGCTGCCGACGCCAAGGCCGGTGCCGGGACCGATGATCAGCCGGGCGCGATCCGCCTGGGCGCTGCCGGCGCGGACCTGCACCAGCTCGTCCGCGCCCAGCCGCGAGGCGGCCCAGGCCATGGTGCTGAAGTCGTTGACCAGCAGCAGGTGATCCAGCCCCAGCTCCTCGCGGAACGCGGCGCGATTGATCACCCAGTGGTTGTTGGTGAAACGGAAATCGGCCGCCCCGACCGGACCGGCGCAGGCCAGGCAGACCGAGTCGATGTTCGCCACCGATTCGCCGATCCGCGCCAGGTAGTCGCGCACGGCCAGTTCAGGCCGCGGGTAGTCGGCGCAGGCGAGCACCTCAATGGATTCCAGGCGCTGCCCGCGCCAGAGCGCGAAACGCGCATTGGTGCCGCCGATATCGCCGACCAGGCCGAGGCCGCCGGCGCTTCTCTTGTTGTCGTTATTCATCGTCGTTGAACCGCAATGCCCCGCGCCAGGGCGGGACGGTCGGCAGATGTTGCCGGAGAGACAGCCGCCAGCCAAGCGCCGGCGGACATCGACCTATCAGAATCAGCGCCAGCCGTTGAGGCTCTCGGTAAAGCTGCAGGCGCCCTCTTCCGCGCTGCTCATGGCGTTGCGCATGAAGGCGAACAGCTCGCGGCCGCAACCGAGATTGCCGTCCTGCGGCGCCGGCTCCAGGCTGCGCGCCTGCCATTCGGCGTCGTCGACCAGCACCCGCAACTCGCCGTTCACCCCATCCACCCGTACCCGGTCGCCGTCGCGCAGGCGCGCCAGGGGACCACCGGCGATGGCTTCCGGACTCACATGGATGGCCGCGGGCACCTTGCCCGACGCCCCGGACATGCGCCCGTCGGTGACCAGCGCCACCTTGAAGCCACGATCCTGCAGGACCCCGAGGAACGGGGTGAGCTTGTGCAGCTCCGGCATGCCGTTCGCCCGCGGGCCCTGGAAACGCACCACGGCGACCAGGTCGCGCTCCAGCTCGCCGGCCTTGAAGGCCGCGGCCAGGCTGGCCTGGTCGTGGAAGATCCGTACCGGCGCCTCGACCACCTGGTGTTCCGGCGCCACCGCCGAGACCTTCATCACGCCGCGACCGAGGTTGCCCTCCATCAGGCGCAAGCCGCCTTCGGCGGAGAACGGCTTGTCCAGCGGACGCAGGATGGCTTCGTCGAGACTCCGTTCCGGCCCTTCGCGCCAGACCAGCCGGCCATCCTCGAGGAACGGCTCGCGGGTGTAGCGGCGCAGGCCGGGGCCGGCGACGGTCTGTACGTCCTCGTGAAGCAGCCCGCCGTCGAGCAGTTGGCGGATCAGGAAGGACATGCCGCCGGCCGCCTGGAAGTGGTTGATGTCGGCCTGGCCGTTCGGATAGATGCGCGCCAGGGTCGGCACCACATGGGACAGCTCGGACATGTCCTGCCAGGTCAACTGGATGCCCGCCGCCTGGGCGATCGCCAGCAGGTGCAGGGTGTGGTTGGTCGAGCCGCCGGTGGCGAGCAACGCCACCACCGAGTTGACGATGGCCTTCTCGTCGACGATCTCCGCCATCGGTACGTAGTTGCCGTTCTCGGGGGTCAGCCGGCTGGCCTGGCGTGCCGCTTCGCGGGTGAGTTCGTCGCGCAGCGGGGTGTTCGGGTTGACGAAGGAGGCACCGGGCAAGTGCAGGCCCATCACCTCCACCAGCAACTGGTTGGTATTGGCGGTGCCATAGAAGGTGCAGGTGCCGGGTGCATGGTAGGAGGCCATTTCCGAGGCCAGCAGCTCTTCGCGAGTGGCCTTGCCCTCGGCGAACAGTTGGCGCACCGCGGCCTTTTCCTTGTTGGAGATGCCGGTCGGCATCGGCCCGGCCGGGACGAACACGGTGGGCAGGTGGCCGAAGCGCAGCGAGCCGATCAGCAGGCCCGGCACGATCTTGTCGCAGACGCCCAGGCACAGCGCCGCATCGAACATGTTGTGAGACAGCGCGATGGCGGTGGACATGGCGATCACGTCGCGGCTGGCCAGCGACAGTTCCATGCCCGGCTCGCCCTGGGTCACCCCGTCGCACATGGCCGGCACGCCGCCGGCGAACTGGCCGACCGAACCGATCTCGTGCAGCGCCTGCTTGATCAGCCCCGGAAAGCGCTCGAACGGCTGGTGCGCCGAGAGCATGTCGTTGTAGGCGGAAACGATGGCCACGTTGGCCTGGTTCATCAGCCGCAGGGTCTGCTTGTCGCTTTCGCCACAGGCCGCGACCCCGTGGGCGAGGTTGCCGCACGGCAGGGTGCCGCGGTGCGGCCCCTTGCTGGCCGCCGCCCGGACCATCTCTAGGTAGCGCTGGCGAGTGGCCGCGCTACGGGCCTGGATGCGGCGGGTGACTTCGAGCACACGAGGGTGCATGGCAGATTCTCCTACAGACTATCAATTGTTGTTTTTACAACATAATCATCGGTTGAAGGATGTTTACTTTTCTTTCTGGACGAAATGTAATGGTTTTTACCACAACAATAGAAAAGAGACGACCTCATTATGACTATCCGCCTGGCCATCAACGGCTTCGGTCGCATCGGCCGAAACGTTCTTCGCGCCCTGTATACCGGCCACTACCGCGAACAGTTGCAGGTAGTGGCGATCAATGACCTCGGCGACGCCGCGGTCAACGCCCATCTGTTCCAGTACGACAGCGTCCATGGACGCTTTCCCGGCGAGGTCGAGCACGATGCCGAGAGCCTGCGGGTGATGGGCGACCGCATCGCCGTCAGCGCCATCCGCAACCCGGCGGAACTGCCCTGGAAGAGCCTCGGCGTGGACATCGTGCTCGAGTGCACGGGGCTCTTCACCAGCCGCGACAAAGCCGCCGCCCACCTGCAGGCCGGCGCCGGCAAGGTGCTGATCTCGGCGCCCGGCAAGGACGTCGACGCCACCGTGGTCTACGGCGTCAACCACGAGGTGCTGCGCGCCTCCCATCGGATCGTCTCGAACGCCTCCTGCACCACCAACTGCCTGGCACCGGTGGCCCAGGTGCTGCATCGCGAGCTGGGCATCGAGCACGGCCTGATGACCACCATCCATGCCTACACCAACGACCAGAACCTCTCCGACGTGTACCACCCGGACCTGTACCGCGCACGTTCGGCGACCCAGTCGATGATCCCCACCAAGACCGGCGCCGCCGAGGCGGTCGGCCAGGTCCTGCCGGAACTCGCCGGCAAGCTTACCGGGCTGGCGGTGCGGGTGCCGGTGATCAACGTGTCGCTGGTCGATCTCACCGTGCAGGTGGCCCGGGATACCAGCGTAGACGAGGTCAACCGCCTGCTGCGCGAGGCCAGCGAGGGCTCTCCGGTGCTCGGCTACAACACCCAGCCGCTGGTGTCGGTGGATTTCAATCACGACCCGCGCTCGTCGATCTTCGACGCCAACCACACCAAGGTCAGCGGCCGGCTGGTCAAGGCGATGGCCTGGTACGACAACGAATGGGGCTTCTCCAACCGCATGCTGGACAGCGCCCTGGCGTTGGCCGCCGCCCGCGACTGACGCGCCTCAGCGGAACTTGCGCCGACCGCGCGCCTGCAACGCCAGCAGGCGCAGGTCGGCCTCGGCGAGGATCAGTCGCTGCTCGGCCTTGTCCGCGCGCTTCCAGGCGCGGATTTCCTGGCGCGTACGCCCGCAGCCACGGCACACGTCGGCATCGAACTCACAGATATTGATGCAAGGACTTTTCAAGCGTTCCCCCTTTTTCGGCGCGGACCGCAACCGGTCCTCGCCCGTCACTTCACGACAGGCGGTGGGCCGGCGTCCAGGAGGGAATGACTATCGGGCCGATCGAGCGGCCCGCGGTCACTCGGCCTCGGCGTCGCGCAGGCTTTCGTAGGCAGGCGCGGCATAGATGCCGGCCTCGACGCAGAGCGCCATGACCCGCGGCAGGTCCTGGGTATAGACCAGCACCGCCTGCAACTCGTCGTCCAGCGGCTCGCTGAAATCCACCAGCACGTAGCCGCCCTTTTCCGGATACATGCTGCTCAGTTGCACCTGGATACGGTTGAGGGCGACCAGCGGCTCGGTCTTGAGCAACTGCTTCGGCTTGATGTTGAACGCCACGTCCTTGCCGAAGGAGGCGACGATCCGGGCGAACAGCTCGGCATAGGTATCGGCCTGGAACAGCACGATATCCGGCAGGCTACCGACCACCACCCACTCGCCGAGCGGGATCGGGAAGCTGTCGTCGTAGTTGATGTCCGGGTTGGCGGCGAGGAACCCTGCCGGATCGGCGTAGGCCTGGGCCGCCTCGTCGGCGATCCGCCGGATCTCCTCGTCGCCCATGCAGCCGGTGCTGATGAGGGTGATCAGTTCGTTCAGGGTCTCTTTCATGGGGAGTTCCAGGGTCGATGAAACGGAGCGGGCCGGCCTCGCCGGCGCGGCCGGATGAATTCTACAGGGTGGAACGACGGTCAGCGGCGCGGCCAGTCGTCGTCGGCGTCCAGTGCCTCGCGCTCCTCGCGCATGGCCTCCGCCAGGGCGCGCTCTTCGTCATCGGGATCGGCGCCCGCGACAGCCTCCGCGACGGCAGGCTCGACGGCGCGCTCCGCGGCCACGGGAATCGGCCCAGCCGCTGGCTCGGCGGACTCGTCGCCCTGCTCCGAGGGCTCCGGAGGGTCGAGCAGGTCGTCGAAGTCGGTCTTCAGGCCCTGCTCCATCTCGTCCAGTTCCAGCAGCAGGCTGCGGAAGCTGGTTTCCTCGCGCGGTTTCTCCGGCTCGCCGGCCTCGCCCTCGATCTCCTCGAGGCTTTCCCCGGCCTCGGCGATGGCGCGATCGGCCAGGGCCTGGATCGAGGCGGGAATCGCATCCTCGTCGAGATCGTCGCGCGGCGGCTGCGCCGCGGGCGCCACTTCGACCGGCGGTTCCGGCTCGGGCTCCATCTCGCGCAGCGCCGACAGCGGCGGCAGCTCGTCGAGGCTCTTCAGGTTGAAATAATCGAGGAACGCCTTGGTGGTCGCCAGCATCGCCGGGCGCCCCGGCACCTCGCGGTAGCCAACGATGCGGATCCACTCCCGCTCCATCAGCGTCTTGACGATCTGGGTGTTCACCGCCACGCCGCGGATCTCCTCGATCTCGCCACGGGTGATCGGCTGGCGGTAGGCGATCAGCACCAGGGTTTCCAGGAGCGCGCGCGAATAGCGCTGCGGACGCTCCTCCCAGAGGCGGCCGACCCACGGCGAGAAACGCTCGCGAATCTGCAGGCGATACCCGGACGCGACTTCCTTCAGCTCGAAGGAGCGCCCTGCGCAGGACAGTGCCAGGATCGCCAGGGCGTCGCGGAACTGCCCCGGCTCCGGCCGCTCTGCCTCGTCGAACAGCTCGGCCAGGCGTTCCAGCGACAGCGGCTTGCCGGCCGCGAGGAGGATGCCTTCGAGCAGGGTGGCGAGTTCGTGGGGATCGGACAGGTTCATCGTCGCAACGGATACCGGAGCCAGGAAGAGGGAAAGATAGCGGAGTCGGGCATGCAGCTTAACAGGCCACGGCAGGGAGCGAAGCCGGAAGCTCGGAAAAGGCGACCGTCCGCAGGAGGACGAACGGCCAGCGGCGCGGCGCGCTCACTCGAAATCGTCCTCCAGGGCTTCCTCCAGGGTTTCGCCTTCCTCCGCTTCGCGGGCTATCCGCAGGCGCACATGGATGGCGCCGAAAGCCTCGTTCTGCACCAGTTCCACCATCTGCTCCTTGACCAGTTCGAGGATCGCCATGAAGGTGACCACCACGCCGAGCTTGCCCTCCTCCAGGGTGAACAACTGGATGAAGGGCACGAAGGCGCCGCCTTTCAGGCGCTCCAGCACTTCGCTCATGCGTTCGCGGGTGGACAGTACCTCGCGGGTCACCTGGTGGCTCTCGAACAGGTCGGCGCGGCGCAGCATCTCGCCCATCACCAGCATCAGCTCCTGCAGCGCCAGCTCCGGCAGCAGCTTGCGCGCCCGCGCCTCGGGAGCAGCCACCGCCGGCACCAGCACGTCGCGGCCGACCCGGGGCAGTTCGTCGAGGTCTTCGGCGGCCTTCTTGAACCGTTCGTACTCTTGCAGGCGGCGGATCAGCTCGGCCCGCGGATCTTCCTCTTCCTCCTCGGCTTCCGCCGAGCGCGGCAACAACATGCGCGACTTGATCTCCGCCAGCATCGCCGCCATCACCAGGTACTCGGCGGCCAGCTCCAGGCGCACCGCCTTCATCAGCTCGACATAGCCCATGTACTGGCGGGTGATTTCCGCCACCGGGATATCCAGGATGTCGATGTTCTGCTTGCGGATCAGGTACAGCAGCAGGTCGAGCGGGCCCTCGAAGGCCTCGAGGAAGACCTCCAGCGCGTCCGGCGGGATATAGAGGTCCTGCGGCAGCTCGGTGACCGCCTCGCCGTAGACCAGCGCCAGTTGCAGCGGCACCCGCTCGGCGGCGGGTTCGGCTGGAGGGGGGGCGGCGTTGACCGGGTTATCGTCCTGCATCGGTAGGCTCGTGGTGGGCGGATTCGGGCGGCGCTCAGGCCGGCTGCATGAACGGCGCCGGATCGCCGCAACCCACGCGGATCACTTCGGGATCGGTGTCGGTCAGGCTGATCACGGTGGAGGCCTCGCCGCCGCCATAGCCCCCGTCCACGATCAGGTCGACCTGGTGTTCCAGTACCTGGCGCATTTCATAGGGATCGTTCAGCGGCTCGCCGCTGCCGGGCATGATCAGGCTCACGCTCATCAGCGGTTCGCCCAGTTCCTCCAGCAGCGCCCGGGCGATCGGACAGTTCGGCACGCGCAGGCCAATGGTGCGGCGCTTGGGGTGCAGGAGCATGCGCGGCACCTCGCGGGTGGCGCTGAGGATGAAGGTGTAGGGACCGGGGGTGTGCGCCTTGAGCAGGCGGAACAGGCCGGTGTCGACCTTGGCATAGACGCCCAGCTCGGAAAGGTCGCGGCAGACCAGGGTGAAGTTGTGCTTGTCGTCCAGTTGGCGGATGCGGCGGATGCGATCCACCGCGGTCTTTTCGCCGATGCGGCAGCCCAGGGCATAGGACGAGTCGGTGGGATAGACGATCACCCCACCCTGGCGGACGATTTCCACCGCCTGCTTGACCAGCCGCGGCTGGGGATTTTCCGGATGGATCTGGAAGAACTGGCTCATTCGGCCCCCTTGGCTTCGGAATGACGTTCGGTATCGCGAAAATGCCTGGCGAAACGCGGCCACATGGCCGGCAGGTCCTCTGGAACCGCCCGGTACATGCCCAGTTCGGACCAGTCGCCCGGCGCGTGGAAATCGCTGCCGGCGGTGACCATCAGGCCGAACTCGCGGGCCAGGATCGACAGGGTACCGACCTGTTCGGCCGGCTGCACGCCATTGACTACCTCGATGGCGTGTCCGCCGGCCTGGAGAAAGTCGGCGACCAGGCGCCGGCGCTTGGTCCGGGTGAAATCATAATGGTACGGGTGCGCCAGGCTGATCCAGGCGCGCGCCTCGCGCAGGCAGCCGACCACTTCCTCCAGGGTCGGCCAGTGCTGCTTGACGTCTCCCAGCTTGCCGGCCCCCAGCCACTTGCGGAACGCGTCGGCGCGATCCTTGACCCAGCCGCCCTGGACCAGGAACTCGGCGAAATGCGGCCGCGCCGGCGCGTTGCCGCTGTCGCCCAGGGCCCGCTGGATCGCCCGCGCGCCCTCCAGCGCCCCGGGCATACCCTTGGCCGCCAGCCGTCGGTCGATTTCCTCGGCGCGCGCCCAGCGGCCGCGGTGCAGGGCTTCGGTGGCCTGGCGCAGGGGAGCGGCGTCGAGGTCGAAACCGTAGCCCAGCACATGGATGGTGGCGCCACCCCAGGTGCAGGACAGCTCGACGCCGTTGACCAGTTCGATACCGAGTCGAGCGGCCGCCTGGTGGGCTTCCGGCAGGCCTTCCAGGGTGTCGTGGTCGGTCAGCGCCAGCAGCCCGACGCCTTTCTCGTGGGCCCGCTGCACCAGGGCGGCGGGCGCGAGAACGCCATCGGAGGCGGTACTGTGGCAATGCAGATCGACACGCATGGCTGAATCCTGATTCCAATGAAGAATGGTGATGAAGCAACGCCGATTCGCTGCCTCGCGGTATCGAGACGTACCGTTCATGGGTCCGGGGAGCCTGCTCCACCTGGCGAATGCGCCTGCGGCACAGGCCTGACGCATTCGGAAAGACAGGATGACTGTTTCAGAACATCCAGAGGTTGCTATTATGCCGCTTCAACCGTGTCCTGACTGCCACCATGAAGCAATTCATCGATTTCATCCCACTGATCCTGTTCTTCATCGTCTACAAGATAGACCCTCAGAACGTCGAGTTCGCCGGGTTCAATCTGAGTGGCATCTACGGCGCGACCGCGACCCTGATCCTCGCCTCGGTGATCGTCTACGGCGCCCTCTGGCTCAAGCACCGCCACCTGGAAAAGAGCCAGTGGTTCACCCTCGGCGCCTGCCTGGTCCTCGGCGGCCTGACCCTGGCCTTCCACGAGGACACCTTCCTCAAATGGAAGGCGCCGCTGGTCAACTGGCTGTTCGCCCTGGCCTTCGCCGGCAGTCACTTCATCGGCGACAAGCCGATGATCCAGCGCATCATGGGCCATGCCATCCAGTTGCCGCAGGGCCTCTGGGTGCGCCTGAACATCGCCTGGGTGGTGTTCTTCCTGGTGTGCGGCTTCGCCAACCTGTACGTGGTCTTCACCTATCCGAACTTCTGGGTGGACTTCAAGGTGTTCGGCAGCCTCGGCATGACCTTGCTGTTCCTGATCGGCCAGGGCCTGTTCCTGGCTCGCCACCTGCACGACGCCGATACCGGCGAAAAGCCCAAGGACTGACATGCTCTACGCGATCATCGCCCGTGACATCCCCGCTTCCCAGGAACGCCGCCTGGCCAGCCGCCCGGCCCACCTGGCCCGCCTCGAACAGCTGAAGGAAGAAGGCCGCCTGGTACTCGCCGGCCCGCACCCGGCGATCGACAGCAACGACCCGGGCGCCGCCGGCTTCACCGGCAGCCTGATCGTCGCCGAATTCGATTCCCTGGCCGCGGCGCAGAGCTGGGCCGAGGCCGACCCCTACCGGGCCGCCGGGGTGTATGCCGAGGTGGTGGTCAAGCCGTTCAAGAAAGTCCTGCCCTGAGGCAGTCGCCGGGTACCGGCGGCCGGCCCGGTCGCCCTCCCGGCAAACGTTTTCGCACCGGACGCCGCTTTCCGGTGCCCGCCGCAGCGCAACCAGGCCGGCCCGGCGCTTTCGCCGAGCCGGAAGGGCGAACCGGAAGACAGTGCAATCCGTCGCTTCATCGGTACAAGGAGTCATGATGCGTCCATCCACTGCCCATTGCCTGCTGCTGAGCCTGAGCCTGAGCCTGGGAGCTTCCCTGGCCCAGGCCGAGGAACCCGCGCCAGCACCGATTCCAGCCGCGCAGCCTTCCATTGCGCAGGCTACCGCCGAACTGGAGCGCCGCCTGGTGGAAACGGAACGCCAGCGCGACGAACTGGTCAGTCGTATGCGCCAGGAGAACCGCCAGTTGCGCGAGCAGTTGCAGGCGGCCCAGGCGCAGCGGCAACCGCCGCTGCTCACAGAAGAGCAGACCTGGTATGTCGCCGGCGCCGCCACCGCCCTGCTCGCGTTCGTCCTCGGCGCCCTGAGCCGCGGCCGCCGGCGACAGCGACGCGAATGGATCAATTGAGCGACACCCGATGAGCGAACTGCTGTTGATCGACGATGACCGGGAGCTCTGCGAGCTGCTCGGTACCTGGCTGGTCCAGGAAGGTTTCTCCGTGCGTGCCAGCCACGACGGCGCCCAGGCCCGTCGCGCCCTCGCCGAGCAGACGCCGGATGCCGTGGTGCTCGACGTGATGCTGCCGGACGGCAGCGGCCTGGAACTGCTCAAGCAACTGCGCGGCGACCATCCCGACCTGCCGGTGCTGATGCTGTCCGCCCGCGGCGAGCCGCTGGACCGCATCCTCGGTCTGGAACTGGGCGCCGACGACTACCTGGCCAAGCCCTGCGACCCGCGCGAACTCACCGCACGGCTGCGCGCCGTGCTGCGGCGAACCCACCCGGCGCAGCCCAGCGCGCAGATGCAACTGGGCGACCTGTCGCTGAACCTGACGCGCGGCGTGGCGCAGATCGACGGCCAGGAGATCAGCCTGACCCTTTCTGAAAGCCGCATCCTCGAAGCGCTCCTGCGCCAGCCCGGCGAGCCGCTGGACAAGCAGGCCCTGGCGCAACTGGCGCTGGGCCGCAAGCTGACCCTCTACGACCGCAGCCTGGACATGCACGTCAGCAACCTGCGCAAGAAGCTCGGCAGCCACCCCGACGGCAGCCCGCGCATCCTCGCCCTGCGCGGCCGCGGCTACTACTACAGCCACTGAGCGGGTTTCGTCAGCCCGCCGACACAAGGTCTTTACCCAAGCTTTACCCAGGCCTGACCGCGCTTGACCTTGACCTCCCTAGACTGGGCTCATCCGGTAAATGGCCGGACCCAGAAAGGAGAAACACCATGCGCAAGACGCTAACCGCCCTGTTCATCGCCGCCGCCCTGCCGACCTTCGCCATGGCCGCGCCCGCCGCCAACGACCTGCCGCCCCCGCCGATGGAAGGCGGCCACATGATGGGCCAGCACGGTCCCCGGCATGGCGGACCGATGAAGGAACTGAACCTGACCCGCGAACAGCGCCAGCAGATGGGCAAACTGATGGGCGAACAGATGAAGGCCCGCCACGAGATCACCCAGCGCTACCTGGCCAAGCTGCCGGCAGCCGAGCAGAAGGCCCTGAAGGACGAACTCAAGGCCAGCCACGAGAAGACCCAGAAGGACATCCGCGCCCTGCTCACCCCCGAGCAGCAGAAGAAGTTCGACGAACTGCAGAAGAAGCGCGAGCAGCGCAAGGCAGAGTGGGCCGAATTCCAGCAATGGAAGGCCGACAAGAAGTCCAACTGACGTCCGAGCCACCGCTACCGGGTCCTCCGGTAGCGGTCTTCCGACCAGCCGGAATCGCATATCCTAGGGGTTTACCCACGCGGCCGGCCCGACATGCGATTCAACAGGAAAACCATGCGTTCACTCTTCTGGCGAATCCTCGCCGCCTTCTGGCTGGCCCTGCTGCTGGTAGCCGGGCTTTCCATCCTGCTGGGTCGCGCGCTGAACCAGGACACCTGGATCATCGCCCGCCATCCCGGCCTGAAGGATCTCGCCGAGCAGTGGACCGCCCTCTACGAAGAACAGGGCAGCTACGCGGCCCAGGGCTTGCTGGAGCAACGCCGCCGCGACTACGGGATTTCCATCCAGGTGCTCGACGAAAGCGGCCAGCGCCTGGTCGACGGCACCTACCTGCCGCGCCCCCGCCACCGCCCGCCGCGCACCAGCGACCGCAACCTGCCGCGCTTCCCCTGGCGCCAACTGAGCCAGGAATACGTCAGCCCGCAGAGCAACCATACCTATCTGTTCATCTACCGCATCCCGCACCCGGAGCTGGAGGCCTGGCACCGCGGCAGCCTGCTCTGGCCGCTCAGCGCGCTGGGCATCGCACTGGTGGTGCTGACCCTGTTCAGCCTGCTGCTGACGCTGTCCATCACCCGTCCGCTGAACCGTCTGCGGCGCGCCGTGCACGACCTCGGCCAGACCGCCTACCAGAAGGACAGCCTGGCCCGCCTGGCGCGGCGCGGCGATGAACTGGGCACCCTGGCGCGCGATTTCAACCGCATGGGCGAACGCCTGCAAAGCCTGATCGGCAGCCAGCGACAGTTGCTCCGCGACGTGTCCCACGAACTGCGCTCGCCGTTGGCGCGCCTGCGCATCGCCCTGGCCCTGGCCGAACGCGCCGAACCGCAAGCGCGGGCGCAGATGTGGCCGCGCCTGGAACAGGAATGCGACCGCCTGGAAGCGCTGATCGGCGAGATCCTCGCCCTCGCCCGGCTCGACGCCGAACCCGGCGCGAGCCAACGGATCGCCCTGCTGCCGCTGCTCCAGCGGCTGCGCGAAGACGCCCTGCTGCTGGCTCCGGAGCAGGATATCCGCCTGGAAGTGGCGCCTGACCTGAGCATCGACGGCTGGCCGGACATGTTCGAGCGCGCGGTGGACAACCTGCTGCGCAACGCCGTGCGCTTCAACCCCGCCGGCCAACCGCTGGAGGTGCGCGCCAGCAGCGCCGGCGACTACCTGCGCCTGAGCGTCCGCGACCATGGGCCGGGCATCGCCGTCGAACTGCAGGAGCAGTTGGGCGAACCGTTCTTCCGCGCACCCAACCAGAGCAGCCCGGGACACGGCCTGGGCCTGGCCATCGCCCGCCGCGCCATCGAGCGCCACGGCGGGCACCTGCGCCTGGGCAACCATCCCGACGGCGGCTTCATCGCCACCCTCAGCCTGCCGCTACGGCGCAAGGCGACCGAATGACGCCGCGCCCTGATGCGCGGCACTTCCCCCTGGAGCATCCGGCATGACTCTTCCCGCTTCGTTGTTCCTCGATGAACGCCCGCTCGCCCAGGCCATCGCACCGCCGGAACTTCCCGGCGACGAGCCGCAATCGCTGGTCCTGGCGGTCGAGCTGGGACAGGTCGTCCAGCAACTGCGGCAACGCTGGGCGCGCCTCGACCTGAGCCTGCCGGAGCGCGGCACCTGGCCGCTGGAAAGCTGGCGCCCGGCCTTGCACGAGGCGCTCTACGGCCTGCTCGGCGGCGCCGCGCAGGCGCGCCCGTGGCAGCGCATCACGCTGAATCCGGCGCTGGACGCGCGCCACGGCCGGCTGCGCCTGGACATCCTCGGCCAGGCGGAAGAAGGCCGGCGCTGGCTGCCGGCGGCCGTGGAAGCCGCCCGACGACTGGCCGGCTGGCAGGGCGGACGACTGCTCTGGCACGCCCAGGGCGCGTATTGGTGCGTACGCCTGCTGTTGCCGCTCAGCCCGGCCAGGCGCTGACGAAGGCCGTCGGGTCGAGTTCCGCCGGCGTGCGCAACTCACCCATCGGCGTACCCAGGTAGACGAAACCGATGATCCGCTCCTGCTCGCCGAGCCCCAGGCCGGCGTGCACCACCGGATCGGTGGCCATCTCGCCGGTCCGCCACATCGCCCCCAGTCCCTGGGCATAGGCGCCCAGCACCAGGCCGTGGGCAGCGCAGCCGGCGGCCAGCAGTTGCTCGCCATGCGGCACCTTCGGGTGATCCTGCAGGCAGGCCACCGCCACGACCAGCAGCGGTGCCCGCAGCGGCATGTTGCGGGCCTTGGCCAGCGCTTCCTCGGCGGCGTCCGGCTGGCGGCTCGCCAGGGCGCGGGCGTAGAGGTCGCCCAGGGCCCGGCGGCCTTCGCCTTCTACCACGATGAAGCGCCAGGGCCGCAGTTGCCCGTGGTCCGGGGCACGCAAGGCGACCCGGAACAGCCGGTCGAGCTGCTCCGGCGAGGGCGCGGGATCGCTCAGGCGGGCGTGGGAAACGCGAGTGAGCAAGGCGTCGAGAGCCTCCATGGGCGAACTCCTGTCAGAAACGAAATCGCCATTGTAGACGCAATCGCCAGGCTCACGCCCGCTCTCAGGCGACCCGTCCCGGCGCCAGGTGCGGCTGCAGCGGCGGGGTCAGCGGTGGCAGGCCGTAGGCGGCGCGCGCGGCATCGCAGGCCGGGTTGGGCTGGCCGTTGGCCCAGGCCGCCTCGAACTCGCGGCAGGTACTCGAGCGCTGCTCGTAGACGGTGCAGCGAACACCGCAACCGACCTCGCCGAGCAGCCCGACGCAGCGCGCCGGCTTGTTCTCGGTACCGCTCATGGCGACCATCTGCGGGCTGATGCGGACGGTCAGTTCGTCGGGTACGACGCCGCCTGCGGAACGGCACTCGCCCCAATAGAAAGACACACGAAAATGCGCACAGCAGGCGCCGCAGGTAAGACACGGATTGTCAGTGGACATGGTTGGCAGAACACCAGAGAAACCGGCGAGCGCCGGCGGGCGAAGCGAGATTCTAGCGATTTCGCGGCTGCTGTGAAGAGGGGCGCAGCGGCAGATTTACTCTCCGCGGACGGCTGGTAGAATGACCGGTCCGCCACCGCCCAGAGCCCCACGATCCATGGCCTTGCCGACCCTACGCATCCTCGGTTTCATCATCGGCATCTTCCTGATCACTCTGGCCGCCAGCATGCTGGTCCCGATCCTGACCATGCTCGCCTTCGACCGTACCGAAGGCATCCAGGCGTTCATCTGGTCCAGCGTCGCCACCTTCGTCACCGGCCTCGGCCTGGTCCTGCCGGGGCGTCCCGAGCATGTCCACCTGCGCCCGCGGGACATGTACATGCTCACCGTATCGAGCTGGGTGCTGGTATGCATCTTCGCCGCCCTGCCGTTCGTCCTGCAGCAGCACATCAGCTACACCGATGCCTTCTTCGAAAGCATGTCGGGGATCACCGCCACCGGCTCCACCGTGCTCAGCGGGCTGGACGACATGTCCCCGGGCATCCTCATCTGGCGCTCGCTGCTGCACTGGCTGGGCGGCATCGGCTTCATCGCCATGGCCGTGGCGATCCTGCCGATGCTGCGGATCGGCGGCATGCGCCTGTTCCAGACCGAATCCTCGGACCGCTCGGAAAAGGTCCTGCCACGCTCGCACATGGTCGCCAAGTACATCGTCGCCACCTATGTCGGCATCACCCTGCTCGGCAGCCTGGCCTTCTGGGGCGCCGGCATGAGCCCGTTCGACGCGGTCAACCACGCCATGTCGGCGATTTCCACCGGCGGTTTCTCCACCTCCGACCAATCCCTGGCCAAGTGGAAGCAGCCGGCGGTGCACTGGACCGCGGTAGTGGTGATGATCCTCGGCAGCCTGCCGTTCGCGCTCTACGTCGCCACCCTGCGCGGACACCGCAAGGCGCTGATCAAGGACCAGCAGGTCCGCGGCCTGCTCGGCCTGCTGCTGGTGACCTGGCTGCTGATGGGCACCTGGTACGCGGTAACCTCCAAGCTGCCCTGGATGGATGCCTTCCGCATCGTCGCGGTGAATGTCACCTCGGTGGTCACCACCACCGGCTTCGCCCTCGGCGACTACAGCATGTGGGGGCACTTCTCGATCATGCTGTTCTTCTACCTCGGCTTCATCGGCGGTTGCTCCGGCTCTACCGCCGGCGGCATCAAGATCTTCCGCTTCCAGGTCGCCTACACCCTGCTCAAGGCCAACCTCTACCAGTTGATCCACCCGCGCGCGGTGCTCAAGCAGAACTACAACGGCCATCGCCTGGACGAGGAAATCGTCCGCTCGATCCTGACCTTCTCGTTCTTCTTCGCCATCGTCGTCTGCCTGCTCGCCCTCTGCCTGTCGCTGATCGGCCTGGACTGGATGACCGCCCTCACCGGCGCCGCCAGCACCGTGGCCGGCGTAGGCCCGGGGATGGGCCCCATCATCGGCCCCTCGGGCAACTTCGCCAGCCTGCCGGACGCCGCCAAGTGGCTGCTGGCCGCCGGCATGCTGCTCGGCCGCCTGGAGATCATCACCGTGCTGGTCCTGCTGACCCCGGCGTTCTGGCGCCACTGAGCGCTCACGGGCCTGTCTGCAATGGCTCTACTCAGGGACTGAAAAGCCGGTGTAAGCTTCTGCACCATGACGACACAGCCGCAACCCGGCCACGTGAGCCTGGATAGCTCCACCCAGCCCGCCCGCGTCAGAGCCATAGGTGATTGGACGCTCGCCCACTACACGGCTCTGGAGCGCGAGGTGACGCGCCTGCGCAGCGAAGTGGCGGCCAACGCCAGCTTCGACCTGAGCCAGTTGGGCGCCCTGGATACCGCCGGCGCCGCCCTGCTCGCCGAATTGCTCGGCGCCGAGCGGCTGGCCGACCTCGCCGAGCTGGAGCCCGGCCTGCCGCGCGAGCGCCAGGCCCTGCTGAAGACCGTCGGCCACGCCCTGCACGACTTCTGCGAACCGGAAAAACCCAAGCCGCCGACCACCGCCATCGAACTGCTGGCTCGCATCGGCTGTGCCATGGAGACCTTCTGGCTGCACCTCAAGGCACTCCTCGGCTTCATCGGCCTGACCCTGGAGACCCTGCTCCGCAGCCTGGTCCGCCCGGCCAGTTGGCGGGTCACGCCGCTGGTGGCGAACATCGAGAAGAGCGGCCTGGACGCGGTGCCGATCATCGCCCTGCTGACCTTCCTGGTCGGCGCGGTGATCGCCTTCCTCGGCGCCACGGTGCTGGCCAACTTCGGCGCGACCATCTACACGGTCAACCTGGTGGTGTTCTCCTTCCTCCGCGAGTTCGCCGTGCTGCTCACCGCGATCCTCATGGCCGGCCGCACCGCCAGCGCCTTCACCGCGCAGATCGGTTCGATGAAGGCCAACGAGGAGATCGACGCGATCCGCGCCCTCGGCCTCAACCCCATCGAGCTGCTGGTGCTGCCGCGGGTGCTGGCGCTGCTGGTATCGCTGCCGATGCTGACCTTCGTCGGCATGCTCTGCGGCATCGTCGGCGGCATGACCGTCTGCGCCTGGACCCTGGACATCCCGCCGGCGATGTTCCTGTCGATCATGGAGGACGGAATCGGCGTACAGCATTTCCTGGTCGGTATCAGCAAGGCCCCGCTGTTTGCCTTCCTGATCGCCGTGATCGGCTGCCTGGAAGGCTTCAAGGTCAGCGGCAGCGCCCAGTCGGTGGGCGAGCACACCACCACCAGCGTGGTCCACTCGATCTTCGTGGTGATCCTGCTCGACGCCCTCGCCGCGCTGTTCTTCATGGAGATGGGCTGGTGAGCCAGGACAACCCGCAGGCGATCATCCAGGTCCGCGACCTGTGTAACCGTTTCGGCGCCCAGGCGGTCCACGAGCACCTCGACCTCGACGTCCGTCGCGGCGAGATCCTCGGCGTGGTCGGCGGCTCCGGCACCGGCAAGTCGGTGCTGCTGCGCAGTATCGTCGGCCTGCGCCGGCCGACCTCCGGCAGCGTGCGGGTGTTCGGCGAAGACCTGCTGCAACTGCCGGAGGAGCGCCGCTCCCTGGTCGAACGGCGCTTCGGCGTGCTGTTCCAGCAGGGCGCGCTGTTTTCCTCGCTTACCGTGGTGGAGAACGTCGCCCTGCCGCTGATCGAGAACGCCGGCCTGCCGCGCGCCGACGCCGAGCACCTGGCCCAGGTCAAGCTGGCCCTGGCCGGGCTACCGGCCAACGCCGGCGACAAGTATCCGGCCTCGCTTTCCGGCGGCATGATCAAGCGCGCCGCCCTGGCCCGCGCCCTGGCGCTGGACCCGGACATCCTGTTCCTCGACGAGCCCACCGCCGGCCTCGACCCGATCGGCGCGGCGGCCTTCGACAACCTGATCCGTACCCTGCGCGACGCCCTCGGCCTGACGGTGTTCCTGGTCACCCATGACCTGGACACCCTGTACACCATCTGCGACCGGGTCGCCGTGCTGTCGCAGAAGAAGGTCCTGGTGGTCGATACCCTGGAACGGGTCGCCGCCACCGACGACGCCTGGGTCCGCGAATACTTCCACGGGCCGCGCGGGCGCGCCGCCCACCAAGCCGCCGCCGTGCCGGAGAATCACTGAGATGGAAACCCGAGCCCACCATGTGTTGATCGGCCTGTTCAGCGTGATCGTGATCGGCGCCGCCCTGCTCTTCGGCCTGTGGCTGGCCAAGTCCGGCTCGGAGGGCAAGTTCAACTACTACGACATCGTCTTCAACGAAGCGGTCAGCGGCCTTTCCCAGGGCAGCTCGGTGCAGTACAGCGGGATCAAGGTCGGCGACGTGGCCTTCCTCCGCCTCGATCCGCAGGACCCGCGCAAGGTCTGGGCACGCATCCGCGTGGTGGCCAGCGCGCCGATCAAGCAGGACACCACCGCCAAGCTGGCGCTCACCGGGATCACCGGCACCTCGATCATCCAGCTCAGCAGCGGCACGCCCGCCAGCCCGATGCTGGAGGGCAAGGACGGGAAGATCCCGGTGATCGTCGCCACGCCCTCGCCGCTGACCCAGTTGCTGAGCAACGGCGAAGACCTGATGGGCAACATCAACCAGCTCATCGCGCGCTTCAGCAACCTGCTCTCCGAGGAAAACACAGCGCGCATCAGCCGCACCCTCGACCATCTCGACCAGGCCACCGGCGCGCTCTCCGCCGAGCGCGAGAACGTCAGCGCGGTGATGCAGCAGTTGGCCCAGGCGAGCAGGCAGGCCAACGCCGCGCTGGCCCAGGCCAGCGAGTTGATGCGCAGCGCCAACGGCCTGCTCAACGAGCAAGGCAAGGGGATGCTGGAAAACGCCAACAAGACCATGGCTTCGCTGGAGCGCACCAGCGCCACCCTCGACCAGTTGATCAGCGAGAATCGCCACTCGCTGGACGGCGGCATCCAGGGACTCGCCGAGCTGGGCCCGGCGGTCAGCGAACTGCGCGATACCCTGGCGGCACTGCGCGGAATCAGCCGGCGCCTGGAAGAGAACCCGGCGAACTACCTGCTGGGCCGGGAAAAAACCAAGGAGTTCACCCCATGAGGCTCGCCCTTCGCCCGCTGCGTCGCCTGTCCCTGGCCGCCGGCCTGGCCGCGCTCGCCACCCTCGGCGCCTGCTCGATCCTGCCGGAAGCGCAGGTCCTCCAGGTCTACCTGCTACCGGTGCACAACCCTCCGGCCAGCGCCGCCGCGCGGCCGGTCGACTGGTCGCTGCGGATCGCCCGGCCGCGTACCAGCCTGGTGCTGGAGAGCCCGCGCATCGCGGTGCGCCCGCACGGCGACGAAATCAGCGTGTACCAGGGCGCGCGCTGGAGCGATCCGGCACCGTCGCTGCTGCGTGACCGTCTGATGCAGGCGTTCCAGGCCGACGGCCGGGTCCGCGGCCTGAGCAGCGACGACAGCAACCTGCAGGCCGATTTCGAACTGGGCGGCGACCTTCGCGCCTTCCAGACCGAGTACCCGAACGGCCAGGCCAGCGCGCTGATCCGCTACGACGCGCGCCTGGTGCGTACCGACGACAAGCGCGTGGTCGCCAGCCGGCGTTTCGAGGTCAGCCAGCCGGTGGACGGCAAGAAGGTCGCGGCGGTGGTCAGCGCCTTCGGCAAGGCCGGCGATACGCTGTCGGCCCAGGTCCTCGACTGGACCCTGCGCCAGGCCTCGGCGCAACCCGCCGGGCAGCCCTGAAGCGTACCGCCTGGCCTGGCGACTAGCCCGGGCGCTCCTGGCGGCGCGCCCGGTATTCGTTGGGCGTGCAGCCGAACCAGCGGCGGAATGCCCGGAAGAAATTGCTCGGATCGGCGAAACCCAGCAGGTAGGCGACCTCCAGCAAGGTCAGGCCGGGCTGCTGGAGATACTGATCGGCCATATCCCGACGTGTGTCGTCGAGCAGTTGCTGGTAGCTGGTGCCCTCCTCCTGGAGGCGTCGTTGCAAGGTGCGCTGCGACAGGTGCAGCGCCTGGGCCACTCGTTCGCGCTTGGGTTCTCCCTGCGGCAACAGCCGGCACAGGGTCTGCCGGGCCAGATGGGTGATGCGGCTGGTGCTGAAACGCGCCAGGTATTCGCCGGCGAAGCGATCGTGCAACTGGGCCAGCGCCTCGTTGGCCGAGGGTAGCGGCGTCTCGAGGTCGACGCGGGAAAACACCAGCGCGAACTCCTCGGCGTGAAAGCGCAGCGGCGCGCGGAACAGCTCGGCATAGGGTGCCAGCGGCTCGCGGGGCGCGCCAGGCAGTTCCACCGCCAGCGGGTCCAGCGGCCGGCCGGTGATCCAGCGGACCATGTCCACCAGGTAGGCCAGCGAGCATTCGGCACTCTGCGGCGGCGCCGGCAGGCGATCGCCATGCACCGTGACGCCGAGTCGATAGCCCTGCGGCGTGCGGCGGAAAGTCAGGTCGGAGGCTTCCGCGATGATCCGCTGGTAGCGTTCCAGGCGCGCGAAGCCTTCCGCCAGGTTGCGGCTCGACATCAGCGCATAGCCGACGACGTGGAAAGCCGGGCGCCGGACCCGGGCGATGTTCAGGGCGATCGCCGGGTTGCCGCTGAGCGCCACCGCACGCTGCCACAGACGGCTCATCGCATCCTGCGGGAAGCGCGCGTCGGGGTCCTGCAGGGCCTGGTAGTCGAGGCCCAGCTCGGCGAACAGCTGGCGTCCGTCGAGGCCTTCCAGCTCCAGGGCGAGGACGATGCCCTGGACCCAGCTGGACAAGGTTGTACGTTCCGGCATCGGTCTCTTCTTGTTCTGGCGGGAGGCACGCCGACCGTCGACCGGCCTGGCGGCCCAAGGATACTAAACTGGCCCTGTATGTCATCCGCGACATCGTGCGGCCCGCACTACACTGCGCGGACACAACGAGAGGAGGCATTCCATGAGCAGCCCTGACGACGAGCGTTTCCACAGTTTCGCCGAGTTCTACCCCTACTACCTGCAGGAACACAGCAATGCGGTGTGCCGCCGCCTGCACTACGTCGGCAGCCTGCTGGTGCTGGCGGTGCTGTTCCTCGCCGTGGCCAGCCAGCAGTGGCTATGGCTGCTGGCGCTGCCGCTGGTCGGCTATGGCTTCGCCTGGGTCGGCCACTTCGTCTTCGAGAAGAACCGCCCGGCCACCTTCAAGTACCCGCTGTGGTCGTTCATGGGCGACTGGGTGATGCTCAAGGACGCCTTCACCGGCCGCATCCGCTTCTGACCCGTCCCGCGCGGCCGGCCGCCCGGGCCGGTCGCTCCGCCGGGACGACCGTCGGTCCCGGATCGGTGCGCTTTCCTGAACTATCGCTCAGCTGTCACTGGCCGCCGCGCAAACGCTTGGTTAAGATTCCGCCAGCAACCTGGCCAACCGCCATTCCTCAGGCGGAAAGCTCACGAAGCCGAGCCAGGACGAAAATACACAGGGATCCTCTCCAGCGCATGAAGCCTACCCTCCCCGACCGCTCGCCGACGAGCCGGTCCGTCGCGTCCATGCGTGAATACTATTCGCGCGTGCTGGCCTATATCGCCTGTGGCGCCAGCATCGCGGCGGGAACCTACACCCAGTATTTCAGCTACGGCATCCTCTGGATGGTGCCCTATGCGCTGCTCTACCCGCACCTGGCGTACCACCTCGGCCAGCGCTTCCGCCAGCACGACCCGCGCAAGGTGACCCGCGTCCTGCTCGCGGTGGACGCCGTGCACTGCGGCCTGGGCATGGCGCTGCTCGGCTTCTCCGTGGTGCCCAGCCTGATGTTCCTGCTGGTGCTGAGCTTCACCGCGCTGGTCATCGGCGGCCTGCGCCTGCTCGGCATGGCCCTGCTGGTATCGGCCAGCAGCGCCCTGCTGGTCGCCGTGCTCGTCGCCCCGCCGCTGCTGGGCAATACCCCGGTCGAGGTGGCCGCGGTCAGCATCCTGTTCTGCGGACTGTACATCTGCATCACCGCCTTCTTCGGCCACCAGCAGGGCCTGCGACTGGCCCAGGTGCGCCAGGAGATCGCCCGCGAGCAGGAAAAGGCCGCGCGGCTCGCGCGCAACCTGGCCAAGTACCTGTCGCCGCAGGTCTGGGAAATGATCTTCAGCGGCAAGAAGAGCGTGCGCCTGGAAACCCAGCGCAAGAAGCTCACCGTGTTCTTCTCCGATATCCGCGGCTTCACCGAGCTATCCGAGGAGCTGGAAGCCGAGGCCCTGACCGACCTGCTCAACAACTACCTCAACGAAATGTCGAAGATCGCCCTCAAGTACGGCGGTACCATCGACAAGTTCGTCGGCGACTGCGTCATGGTGTTCTTCGGCGACCCCAGCACTCAGGGCGCGAAGAAGGACGCGGTGGCTGCGGTATCGATGGGCATCGCCATGCGCAAGCACATGAAGGTGCTGCGCCAGCAGTGGCGGGCCCAGGGCATCACCAAGCCGCTGGAAATCCGCATGGGCATCAACACCGGCTATTGCACGGTGGGTAACTTCGGCGCCGACACGCGCATGGACTACACCATCATCGGCCGCGAGGTGAACCTCGCCAGCCGCCTGGAAAGCGCCTCGGAAGCCGGCGAAATCCTCATTTCCCACGAGACCTACTCGCTGATCAAGGACGTGATCATGTGCCGCGACAAGGGCCAGATCGCGGTCAAGGGCTTCAGCCGCCCGGTGCAGATCTACCAGGTGGTGGACTCGCGCCGCGACCTCGGCGCCGCGCCCAGCTACGTCGAGCACGAATTGCCCGGCTTCTCCATGTACCTGGACACCAACAACATCCAGAACTACGACAAGGAACGGGTCATCCAGGCCCTGCAACAGGCCGCCGAGCGCCTACGCGACAAGGTCATCCTCTGAGTTCGTCGAGCGCCGCCGGCAGTTCGTCGCGCCATTCCGGCGCAGTCCGCGGACCGCTCGCCTGCAGCGCCAGGAACTCCTCCGCCGAAACCCGCCAGGACTGCTCCCGCGCCCAGCGCCCGCAGACCTGGCGATCCAGCGCCAGCGCCTGGCGGCAGGCTTCGCCAAGATCCTCGTGCATGACCCCGGTCACGCCCTGCTGCAATACATCCAGCGGCCCCGGCACGGCGAAGGCCGCCACCGGCACGCCGCAGGCCAGGGCTTCGAGCATCACCAGGCCATAGGTATCGGTCAGCGAGGGAAACACCAGCACCGAGGCCGCCCGGTAGGCGTCGGCCAGTGCGCGGCCATGGCGGTAGCCGAGAAAACGCGCCTGTGGATAGCGCTGCTCCAGCGCCGCCCGCTGCGGGCCGTCGCCCACCAGCCATTTTTCGCCCGGCAGTTCGAGATCGAGGAACGCCTCCAGGTTCTTTTCCGTCGCCAGCCGCCCGACATACAGGAACACCGGCGGCCGCTCTTCCGCCGCGGGTGTCTCGGCGGGATGGAACAGTTCGGTATCGACGCCCTTGCGCCACAGCCGCAGGTGCTGGAAGCGCCAGGCGCAGAACTCGTCGCGCAGGCGCGGGGTGCTCACCAGCACCGCCCGGCTCGGCCGATGGAAGGCGCGCAGGAAGGCATAGCCCCAGGACAGCGGCAGCCACGGACAGCGGTCACGCAGGTATTCGGGAAAACGCGTATGGATCGCCGAGGTGAAGTCCAGGCCGCGCTTGCCCAGCCAGCGCCGCGCGGCCCAGCCGAGCGGCCCCTCGGTGGCCAGGTGCACGGCATCCGGGGCGAAGGCCTCGATCAGCCCGCCGAGGCGCCAGAGATTCCAGGCCAGGGGGATTTCCGGATAGCTGGGACAGGGCAGGCAGCGGAAGTCGGCGGGCGACAGCACCCGTACCTGGTGGCCCAGCAGTTCCAGCTCGCGCTGCAGGGCCAGCAGGCTGGTGACGACTCCGTTGACTTGCGGTAACCAGGCGTCGCTGACGATCAATAGCCTCATGCCGCCGGCTCGACCGCCGCGGCCTGCGCCGCCAGCCGCGCCTGCTCCTCGGCCAGGCGGTAGAGCTGGATGCTGCCGTCCCAATGTTCGATCAGCGCCGTGCAGGATTCTACCCAGTCGCCGCAGTTGAGGTAGTCGACGCCCTCGATGCGGCGGATCTCGGCATGGTGGATGTGCCCGCAGACCACCCCGTCGAGCCCGCGCTTGTGACACTCGTGGGCGATGGCTTCCTCGAAGTCGCTGATGAAGTTCACCGCGGTCTTGACCTTGTGCTTGAGGTACGCCGACAGCGACCAGTAGCCGTAGCCCCAGCGCCGCCGCCAGTGGTTCAGCCAACGGTTGAGGAGCAGGGTGAACTCGTAGGCGGAGTCGCCGAGGAACGCCAGCCAGCGGTGGTAGCGGGTGATCACGTCGAACTGGTCGCCGTGTATCACCAGCAGCTTGCGGCCGTCGGCGGTACTGTGCACCGCCTCGTCGACCAGGCGGATGTTGCCGAGGATCAGGCTCGAATAGCGGCGCAGGAATTCATCATGGTTGCCGGTGACGTAGATCACCTCGGTGCCGCGCTTGCTCAGGGTGAGCAGGCGGCGGATCACGTTGGTGTGCGCCTGCGGCCAGTAGATGCCGCCGCGCAGCTTCCAGCCGTCGATGATGTCGCCCACCAGGTAGATGCGATCGGCGTGGTAGCGCTTGAGGAACGCCGCCAGGTGTTCGGCCTGGCAATCCCGCGTCCCCAGGTGGACATCCGAGATCCACAGGGTCCGAACCCGCTGCTTGCGGTTCGAGGTGAAGCGTTGCGCGGTGCTCATCGGCGGGTCTCCGACGGTGTTTTTCCGATCTTGGACGGCGCCGGTGAAACGACTGTGACAGGCCGGCGACCGTTGCGTGACAGGGCGCGACTGTCTGTCGCCGGCGCCAGCGGGTAGACTGGGCGCCTGCCTCCGGGAGCTTCGCCATGGGTTCGATCCTTTCCCTGCGCCACTACAGCCACGACCAGATCGTCCACAGCCATGACCATGCCCAATTGGTCCTGGGCCTCAGCGGCTGCCTCGAGTTCGAGGTCGAGGGGCGCGGCAGCCGCGTGTTGCGGCAGACCTTCGCGGTGGTGCCGGCGCAAGCCCGGCATGCCTGCTCGAGTCCCGCCGGCAGCCGCTGCCTGGTCCTCGACCTGCCCTGCGACGGCAGCCTGCTGCTGGGCCTGGGCGAACACGCCGAAGCCGGTCGGCGGCTGTTCGAGCGACCGCAGGCGCTGTCGCTGACGCCCGCCCAGGGCCAACTGGTGAACTGGCTGGCCAGCGGCCCGATCAACGACCCGGTGATCGCCCACCAGGGCGCCGGCCTGCTCCTCGCCAGCCTGGCCAGCGAGCGCCAGCCGCCGCGCCAGCAGCCCCGCCTGCCGCTGGCCAGCCTGGACGCCTACCTCGACCGCCATGCCGCCCATCCGTTGCAGGTCGCCGACCTGGCACGGCTGGCCGGTCTTTCGGTGGCGCGCTTCCACAGCCTGTTCCTCGCCGAGACCGGGCAGACGCCCATGGACTACGCGCGCAGCCGACGCCTGCACCAGGCCCACGAACTGCTGCTGGAGAGCAGCCTGGCGGTGGGCGAGATCGCCGCCCGGGTCGGCTACGCCTCGCAGAGCGCCTTCACCGCGGCGCTGGTCCGCGAGTTCGGCGTCACCCCTCGGCAATTGCGTCGCGAGTCCCGCGACAAAACCGGCTAGCCGCACGACAGACAAATCCGTCGCGACTCCTTACTCTCTGCCCATCGACAGACCAGGAGTCAGCATGGACATCATCGAATGGCAGGATTTCGAACGCGTCGAACTGCGCGTCGGCACCATACTCGGCGCCGCACCCAACCCCAAGGCACGCAAACCCGCCTACATCCTCGAGGTCGACCTCGGCCCGCTCGGCCTGCGCACCTCCAGTGCGCAACTGACCGCGCACTACCAGGCCGAGGAACTGGTCGGCCGTCAGGTCCTCTGCGTCTGCAACTTCGCTCCGAAGCAGATCGCCGGAGTGCGCTCGGAGGTCCTGGTCACCGGGGTCTACGATAGCGAGGACAAGGTGGTCCTGGCCGGCTTCGACAAGCCCCTGCCCAACGGTGCGCGCCTGGCCTGAAGGATCCCCATGAATCGACGTTCCGCCCTCGCCGCCCTGCACGGCGGCGCCCTCCTCTTCGGCCTGACCGGGGTGTTCGGCAAGCTGGCCAGCGCCTCCCCCGGGGTGATCGTGTTCGGTCGCGCGCTGTTCGCGGTGCTCGCCCTCGGCCTCTTCGCCCGCCTCGCGGGCCAGGCCTGGCGCGCCCTGGGATCCGCGCAATGGCTGCGCCTGGCGCTCTGCGGCCTGCTCCTGGCCGGGCACTGGGTGAGTTTCTTCATCGCCGTGAAGACCGCCGGCGTGGCCATCGCCACCCTCGGCTTCGCCAGCTTCCCGGCCTTCACGGTAATCCTCGAAGGGCTGCTCTTCCGCGAGCGCATTCATCTCGCGGAAGGACTGCTGGTAGTCCTGGTCAGCCTTGGCCTGGTGCTGGTCACGCCGAACTTCGACCTCGCCAGCGGCGCCACCCTCGGCCTGCTCTGGGCGATCCTTTCCGGCCTGCTGTTCGCCCTGCTGTCGCTGGCCAACCGCAGCAACAGCGGGCAGGTCGGCCCGGTGCAGGCGGCGCTCTGGCAGAACCTGGTAGTCGCCCTGTGCCTGCTGCCGTTCGCGGTCGGCGAACTGCCGGCGCTACCCGCTCTCGACTGGCTCTGGCTGGCCCTGCTGGGCGTGTTCTGCACCGGCCTGGCGCACAGCCTGTTCGTGGCCAGCCTGGCGGTGGTCAAGGCCCGCACCGCGGCACTGGTATTCGCCCTGGAGCCAGTCTACGGGATCGCCTTCGCCTGGCTGTTGTTCCATGAGACGCCGGGGCCGCGGATGTTCCTCGGCGGCGCCCTGATCGTCCTCGCCATCGTGCTGTCGGCGCGGCTCGGCGCCAGGAACCGGCCGGTCCCGGACAACGGCTTGTCCGCTAACCGGGGCTGAACCCGCCGAGCCTTGCATCCGGGTCACGCGCACCGGATCGCGGAAGGTACGAGCTGCCCCGGAATGGCGGCGGCGGGCCTCAGGTTCGTTGCGCGAGGCCGGACTCGAGCGCCAGCGCGATGGGCGTGAGCTGTATCTCGGGGTTCTCCGCGAACAGCTCCATGACCCAGTTCACAAAGCAGCGCACACGAACCGACAGGTGCCTGGAGCCCGGGTAGATGACATGCACCGGCGCCGCAGAAAAGTGCCATTGCGGCAGTACCGGAACAAGTTTCCCTGCGCGTACGAATCCAGCCACCGCGAATGGGGCGCCAGGGCAGATGCCGCTGCCCGCCATGCAGGCCGAAATAGCCACGTCGGGTTCGTCGAACTGCATTCCATCGCCGGACTGCACCACGAAACGCTCCGGGCCGGACTCCAGCTCCCACATGAACGGGTTGCGCTCCCTGCCGCTGAACCAGCTCAACCGCCTGAACTGCGATAGATCGTCCGGACTGTCTACACCGCCTATGGAGGCCAGGTACTCGGGCGAGGCATACAAGCCCATCTGGATGTCGCAAAGATGCCTGGCGATCATGCTGGAATCCTTGAGCGCACCTCCCCGGATCGTGCAATCGATGCCGTCCTCCAGCAGATTGCTGATCCGGTCCGAACTACTCAGCCGCAGCTGGATCCTCGGGTAGCGCGCCTGGAAGTCGTGCAGCCTTGGAGCGATCACCCATCGGGCGATGGTGATCAGGGAGTCCACTCTGAGCCGGCCGATGGGCGTCGCCGTCCCGCCCCTGAGCGTGGCCTCCAGTTCGTCTATCTGCTGCAGCAGGACCTGGCATTTGTCGAAGTACGCGCTGCCATCGTGCGTAAGACTCAGGGCACGGGTCGTACGATTGAGCAAGCGCACGCCTAGATGCTTTTCAAGATCGCTGACGCGCTGCGAAACGCGAGCTTTCGGCAGGCCCAGGGCATCGGCCGCGCGTGTGAAGCTGCCGGCGTCCACCACCTTCACGAAGGTGGCCATGGCGGTGAGTTTGTCCATAGATTGTTCGCGATTATTGAACCAAGAGTAACTTTGGATAATATTTTTCTTATTCTCAATCCCAATTATGGTTCCTTCCGTCCACCCACCAGGGAACCATCATGTCAAAAGCAGTCGTTGTTTATTTCTCCGGATATGGCCATACCAAGCGCGTAGCACAAGCGGCGGCGGAAGGCGCACAGGCTTCGCTGATCGAGATCGATAGCGAGGGCAACATTCCCGAGGCAGCCTGGGACCTGCTCGACCAGGCGCAATCCATCCTCTTCGGCGCGCCCACGTACATGGGCTCGGTGCCTTGGCAATTCAAGAAGTTCGCGGACGCCACTTCCAAGAAGTGGTTTGTTCGGCAGTGGCAGGACAAGGTCTTCGGCGGCTTCACCAACAGCGCAAGCCTGAACGGCGACAAGCAGGTTTCCCTGATCCTCATGCACACGCTGGCGTCCCAGCACGGCGGCATCTGGGTCAGCCTGGGCCTGGCTCCCGCCAACACCTCGGCCTCGAGCCGCGCGGATATCAACAACCTCGGCGCCTCGGTCGGCGCGCTGGTGCAGTCGCCGTCCGACGCGGATGCCCAGGCCATTCCCAGCGGCGATCTCGAGACCGTGAAGCTCTACGCCGCTCGCGTCGCCAGGATCGGACAACAGCTGCACGCCTGAGCCAGGCGCCGATGAATCAACGGCGCACCCTGCGCGCGTCGCTTGAACCTGCAACTACCTCGAAGGATATCGATCATGAAACTGTACTACTCCCCCGGCTCTTGCTCGCTGGCCATCCACATCGTGCTTCGCGAGGCCAACGTGCCTCACGAACTGGCCAAGGTCGACCTGTGGCAGCACAAGACCGCCTCGGGCGGCGATTACTTCCAGATCAACCCGAAGGGCACGGCGCCCGCCCTCGAGTTCGAAGGCGGCTTGCTGACCGAAGGCGCCGCCATCAGCCAATACCTCGCGGATCGCTACGCCCCAACGTTGGTGCCAGCCAACGGAACACTGGAACGCAGCCGTTTGCACGAGATACTGAATTACCTCTCTTCGGATTACCACAAGTCCTTCACCCCGCTGTTCTACCTGTCCCCTTCGGACGATCCCACGGCCGCGCAGCGCCCAGTGATAGCCAAAGTGGCCTACCTGAACAACCTCCTCGCGGACGGCCGCCCATACATCCTGGGTAACGAGTTCACCGTCGCGGACGCACATCTCTTCGCCCTTACGCGCTGGTGCGCCCTGTTCGGCATTTCGCTGACCCCATTCCCAGCATTGATGGATTTCATGGCCAGGATTGCAGCCCGTCCGGCAGTCAGGGCCGCGCTACAGGCCGAAGGACTGGAGGAACACCCCGACCAGTGCTGAGCCCTCGCTAGGTACCGGTTCTACGCGGACTGACGCCAGCGCTAGCACAGACGAGACCCGTGGCTGGGTTTCGCAGCCGACGTCAGCCCCCCTGGACTTTCCTGAACGCGTCCCGCTGCTCGAGGCGGACATCCTGGAGATCGATATGTCGAAGAAAATTCTTGTTCTAGGTGCGACGGGAACAGTCGGCAAGCCGTTAGTCGAAGGCCTGCTGGCCAAGGGAGAGGCCGTCAAGGCCGCTTCCCGCGCAAATCGGAAAATGGATGGAGTCGAGAGTACGCCCTTCGATTTCGGCAAACCGGAAACCATCGCCGCCGCCCTGGAGGGTGTGGATCGCACTTACATGCTCCTGCCCGCCGGCTACCTGAACGTACGCGATCTGCTCCTGCCGTTCGTCGAAGCCGCCGCAAGCCGCAAGGTGAAAATAGTCTTCCAGAGCGCCTTTGGCGTGGATGCGAATGACGCCAACCCCATGCGCCAAATGGAAATCCTGTTGGAGAAATCCGGCACGCCCCATGTGATCTTGCGGCCGAACTGGTTCTCCGACAATTTCCATCACTTCTGGAAAGCCGGCCTCGACCGGGGTCAGATCGCCTTGCCAGCCGGCGATAGCAGGACCAGTTTCATCGATGTGCGCGATATTGCGGCCAGCGCCATCGCCGCGCTCACCTCAACCGCTTTCGACGGCAAAGCATTCAACCTCACCGGTCCCGAAGCGCTCAGTTATGCCGATGCCGCGGCGATCCTGTCCGAAGTGACCGGCAAGCCCGTGCGATACGCCGCGACATCGGACAAGGCGTTCATCGACATGCTGGAGAACAACGGTGTGCCCGCCGCCAATGCGGCGCACATGGCCTCGATCTTCCACCCGGTGCGCCAAGGCTGGATGAGCGTAGTGACCGACGATGTCATGAAGCTCACCGGCGAGAGACCGCGGACACTGCGGGAATACGCACAAGACAAGGTCGCCGCCCTGACGGCCTAGGGCCAGGCTGCGACGCCTTGGGCGTCGAAAGTCGCAGGCGCCGACCAGAAACGCCTGGGGGCGCCAGCATAACCTCTGTTTTTCCAGGTTGAACGGGAGACGACCGTGTCCATGCAATTTTCCAAAGACCATTACTGGGTTCGCCTCGCCGACACCCTCGATGGCCACGCTATCGACAGCGTTGTCGTCGGTGTCACCCCACGGGCGCTGGCCGGCCTGGGCAACCTGATTTCGGTGATCCTGCCCAACGTCGGCGAGACGTTGGCGCAGGGAGCCGCCGCGGCCGAGATCGAGTCGGACAAAGCGGTGACGAACCTGTACACCCCCGTCTCCGGCGAAATCATCGCCGTCAACACGGCCTTGCGCGACACCCCGACGCTTGCCAACACCGACCCGTTGCGCGCCGGCTGGTTCTTCAGGGTCAAACTCAGCAACCCGGGGCAACTGGATGCGTTGCTCGACGAGAAGGCTTATGCCGAACTGTTCTGGGCCCCGTGACGACCGATTGGCTGGCCGGCACTGCGCTGGCGGCGCGATAGCCGCGGCAGACCTCCATACAGCCTCAACCTGTGGACTCCAACCATGACACTCATGAACTGCGATCCGGCCACCGGCAGTTGCCGGATTCCCGACGCTGCTCCCATCCTCCCCCAGGGGGCGAAGCAGGCCCCTGGCGGCGAAGTCACGCTCAGGTACATCGGCGACCCCATGTGCTCCTGGTGCTGGGGTATTTCCTCCACGCTCGAAGAACTCGCACGGTACTGCGAACAGAAGGGTATCGGCTTCACCCTCACCATGGGCGGCCTGCGCGCGGGCGGGGGCGACGCATGGGGGCCGGAGTTCCGGGAGTTTCTACGCCGGGAATGGACCCATATCGCCAAGGTCACCGGTCAACCATTCGGTTTTTCCCTGCTGTCGGCAAAGCATTTCGACTATGACACGGAGCCTGCCTGCCGAGCCGTTGTGGTCGCCGAGCAAATGCTCGACCAGAAGCGGCCTGTCGCCTCCGCAACCCTGGCATTTTTCTCTGCCGTGCAGCGCAAGTTCTATGTCGAGGGCGAGGACCCCAAGAACGTGGACTTTTATAGATCCATTTGCGAAGACGCTTCGCTATCGTTCGAAGACTTCCGCGCGCATTTCACCACTGCCGCTGCACGGCAAGCCGTCTATCGGCAATTCGCCCAGTGCGGAGAGTGGGGCGTACGCGCATTCCCCACCCTTCTGCTTGACCTGGCTGGTGATCTGAAGCAACTGAGTTCAGGCGCCACCACAGCGGCAAGCGTGATCGAACGTATCGAACATCTGCTGGGCGCGCGCACCGACTGAACATCCGGACCGGTGAGGCGGGTGGCGCAATGCACGGCCCGCCAACAGCATTCTGCGGGCAGGGTCCACCGTCCTCCTTGCAGCAGTCCCCGCTGCCCCTGGCGCCGTTCACCCGTGTCGATGCGACAACGCCAGCGCGAAAGCCCCTGCCAGACTGTCTGCGCTCCGGAACCCGGGGCCTGGAACCATCGCGAAATAAAAAAACCCGGTCGAACACGCGGGGGGAAGGGGTTCGACCGGGTGCTGCGTCCAATCACCGGAGCGTTGGCAGAGGGACGCAAAGGGAAGTGTTCGTTTCCAGCGCCTGCAGCATCCGCTCGCGGGCTCGCGCCAGGCCTTTCTCACGGAACTCCGGGCCCATGTTCATGCCCTCCGCGTGGATGAAGGTGACGTCGTGGATGCCGACGAAGCCCAGCACCTGGCGCAGATAGGGTTCCTGGTGGTCGAGACCGCCGCCGGCGTAGATTCCGCCGCGGGCGGTGAGAACGAAGGCGCGCTTGCCCTGTAGCAGGCCTTCCGGCCCCTGCTCGGCGTAACGGAAGGTCAGGCCGGCGCGCAGCACATGGTCGAACCAGCTCTTCAGGCTGCTGGGAATGGCGAAGTTGTACATCGGCGCCGCCAGCACCAGCACGTCCGCTATCCGCAACTCCTCGGTCAGGCGATTGGAACGCTCGAGGGCGCGCCTTTCCGCAGCGCTATGGCCATCGCAGGGAGTGGTCCAGGCTCCCAGCAATAATTCATCGAGGTGCGGCAGCGGCTCGCGCGCCAGGTCGCGGACCTGGAAGCGATCAGCGGGATGCGCGGCTTTCCAGTGGGAGATGAATTCCGCCGTCAGCAGGCGGGAAACCGAGCCCCGTTGGCGGGCACTGCTCTCGATAACCAGGACACGGGACATGACTCGACCTCCACTCACTGCGATACAACGATGGAGGTGAGGGTAGAGAATGATTAATCGATTAAAAAGTTGAAAAAACCGCTGTTAAATATCGACCATATTGATTTATAAACAGGCAACACCTAGTCTTTCGGTGAGAGAACGCTCTATTTCGCGATCTTGCAGGTCAGCTTGATCCGCAACTTGATGATGTCGCGGCCGAACTGCGCGGTGAAGTTGCTGTTCTGCCCGGGCTGGATCACGCCCTTGCGCACTTTCGGGGTCTCCGGGCCGTTGCGGAACACCGCCGTGCATTCCGCCGCCTGGCCACCCAGGTTGGTGAGGAGGATGGCGCCCATGTCGCGACCGATGTCCTGGGTGCTGTAGGAGACCTCGGTGCCGTTGAGTTGCGGGTCGACCTCGATCGGATAGGCGAAAGCGGACAGGGGCAGCAGCGATAGTGCGAAACAGCAAAGCCTTTTCATGGCCGGACTCCCGGTAGCGACAGATGGAAAAATGGCAACACCCTGAAAACCACGGCATCCCGTACGTCAAGAGAATGGACAGCCATCCCGTACAGGATGCCGACGACACGATAAGCGAAGTCGCCCCTCCGGCGCACTCGTCATCGCCTGCCGGCCGCGGAAACGCCGGCGAGGCATCCCTGCATTCGAGGAGGCGGAAATGAAAGCGCCACGCGTAACCCTGGACCAATGGCGGACCCTGCAGGCGGTGGTCGACCACGGCGGCTTCGCCCAGGCCGCGGAAGCCCTGCACCGCTCGCAATCGTCGATCAGCTATACCGTGGCGCGCATGCAGGAACAGCTCGGCGTGCCGCTGCTGCGCATCGACGGACGCAAGGCGGTGCTGACCGAGGCCGGCGAGGTGCTGCTGCGCCGCTCGCGGCAACTGGTCAAGCAGGCCGGGCAACTGGAGGAACTGGCCCACCACATGGAACAGGGCTGGGAGCCCGAGGTGCGTCTGGTGGTGGACGCCGCCTACCCCACCGCGCGGATCGTCCGCTCGCTGTCCGCCTTCATGCCGCAGAGCCGCGGCTGTCGCGTGCTGCTGCGCGAGGAAGTGCTCTCCGGCGTCGAGGAAGCGCTGATCCAGGGCGCCGCCGACCTGGCGATCAGCGGCCTGATCATTCCCGGCCACCTCGGCGCCGACCTCAGCGTGGTCGAGTTCGTCGCCGTGGCCCACCCCGACCATCCGCTGCACCGCCTGCAACGCGAGCTGACCCACCAGGACCTGGAAACCCAGATGCAGGTGGTGATCCGCGACAGCGGCCGGCTACAGCCGCGCGACCACGGCTGGCTCGGTGCCGAACAGCGCTGGACGGTGGGCAGCCTGGCTACCGCGGCGACCTTCGTCGGCAACGGCCTGGGCTTCGCCTGGCTGCCGCGACACATCATCGAGCGCGAACTGCAGAGCGGCCAACTCAAGCCGCTGCCGCTGAGCCAGGGCGGCGTGCGGCAGAGCCGCTTCTACCTCTACACCAACAAGGAGAAGCCGCTCGGCCCGGCCAGCCAGATCCTCATGGAAATGCTCAAGTCGTTCGCCAACGTACCGCTCAACGCACCCTTCGCGGCGCCCGAACCGGCCGCCGAGTGAACGCAGATGCCTGACTTCCAGCACCGCGACTGCACCCTCGTCTACGACGACCACCCCGGACCCGCCGAGCGCGCGCCGGTCCTGCTGCTGCACGGTCTGGGTTCGAGCGCCCGCGACTGGGAATACCAGTTGCCGGCCCTGCTGGGCCGCTACCGCCTGCTGGTCCCGGACCTGCGTGGCCACGGCCGCTCCGGCAAGCCGCGCGGCGGCTACAGCATGGCCGGCTTCGCCGATGACTGCGCGGCGCTGCTCGACCGGCTCGGCTGCGGCCCGGTGCACCTGGTCGGCATCAGCATGGGCGGGATGATCGGCTTCCAGTTGGCCTGCGACCGCCCCGACCTGCTGCGCAGCCTGACCATCGTCAACAGCACTCCGGAAGTCATCCCGCGCAAGCCCCGCGAACACCTGGAAGTGGCCAAGCGCAGGCTCCTCTCGCGCCTGCTCAGCCTGCGGACCATCGGCCGCGCCCTCGGCCGGCTGTTGTTTCCCAAGGCGGAACAGGCCGGGCTGCGAGAGAAGATCGAGGCGCGCTGGGCGGAGAACGACAAGCGCGCCTACCTGGCCAGCCTCGACGCGATCATCGGCTGGGGCGTGCAGGAACGATTGGCCGAGATCGCCTGTCCGACCCTGGTGATCAGCGCGGATCGCGACTACACGCCGGTATCGCTGAAGCAGGCCTATTGCGAGCGGATCGCCGACGCCCGCCTGGTGGTGGTGGAGGACTCCCGCCACGCCACGCCGATGGACCAACCCGAGATTTTCAACACCACCCTGCTCGGCTTCCTCGCCGATATCGATAAAACCAAGGAACAACCATGCTCAAACGTCTCCTGATCGCCGCCTGCACCCTGCTCTTCGCCGGTTCCCTGCTGGCCGCCACGCCTGCCGCCAAGCCGCACGTCCTGATCGCCACCAGCCTCGGCGAGATCGAGGTAGAGCTCGATCCGGCCAAGGCGCCGATCAGCGTGAAGAACTTCCTCGAGTACGTCGACAGCGGCTACTACGACGGCACCCTGTTCCACCGCGTGATCCCGGGCTTCATGGTGCAGACCGGCGGCTTCAGCGCCGGCATGCAGGAGAAGAAGACCCGCGCACCGATCAAGAACGAGGCCGACAACGGCCTGCTCAACGAGCGCGGCACCCTCGCCATGGCCCGCACCGGCGTGGTCGATTCGGCCACCAGCCAGTTCTTCATCAACCTGACCGACAACGACTTCCTCAACCATGGCGCCCGCGACTTCGGCTATGCGGTATTCGGCAAGGTGGTGCGTGGCATGGGCGTGGTCGACCAGATCGCCAAGGTTCCCACCACCCGCCGCAACGGTTTCGCCGACGTGCCGAGCGACGACGTGGTGATCCTGTCCGCCAAACGCCTCTGAGTCCAGCCGCAGGGGCTTGATCCGGCGGGCCCAGGACGGGCCCGCTCCAGAAGAGAGCCATCATGCTTTATCGTCGTTTCGAACGTCTGATCGACCCGTTCCGCAGCGCTTCCGAACGCATGCCGCCCAGCGAAGTGCTGCGTTTCTATGTCTACTTCCTGCGCCAGGTCTGGCCGGTGTTCCTGGCCCTGCTGGTGGTCGGCCTGATCGTCGCGCTGATCGAGGTGGCGCTGTTCAGCTACCTCGGCCGCATCGTCGATCTCGCCCAGAGCACGCCCAGCGCGGAGTTCTTCCGCGTGCACGCCAACGAACTGATCTGGATGGCGGTGGTGGCGCTGGTCCTGCGCCCGCTGTTCAACGCCCTGCACGACATGCTGGTGCACCAGAGCATCAACCCGAGCATGACCAACCTGATCCGCTGGCAGAACCACCGCTACGTGCTCAAGCAGAGCCTCGGCTTCTTCCAGAACGATTTCGCCGGGCGCATCGCCCAGCGCATCATGCAGACCGGCAACTCGTTGCGCGACTCGGCGGTGCAGGTGGTGGACGCCCTCTGGCACGTGCTTATCTATACCGTCAGCGCCCTGGTACTGTTCGCCGAGGCCGACTGGCGCCTGATGATCCCTCTGGTGCTGTGGGTGTTCGCCTACGTCGGCGCCCTCGCCTACTTCGTTCCCCAGGTCAAGCGCCGCTCGGTGGAGGCCTCGGATTCGCGCTCGAAGCTGATGGGGCGGATCGTCGACGGCTACACCAACATCACCACGCTGAAGCTGTTCGCCCACACCCGCCAGGAAGAGGACTACGCCCGCGAAGCGATCGGCGACCAGACCCTCAAGTCGCAACGCGCCGGGCGCGTAGTGACCTCCATGGACGTGACCATCACGGTGATGAACGGCGTGCTGATCACCGGCACCACCGGCCTGGCCCTGTGGCTGTGGAGCCAGGAGCTGATCTCGGTGGGCGCCATCGCCCTGGCCACCGGGCTGGTGATCCGCATCAACAACATGTCCGGCTGGATCATGTGGGTGGTCGGCGGCATCTTCGAGAACATCGGCCAGGTCCAGGATGGCATGCAGACCATCGCCCTGCCGCGCAAGGTGGTCGACCGCGAGGACGCCCGGCCGCTGCGGGTAGAGCGCGGCGAGGTGGAGTTCGAGCACATCGCCTTCCACTACGGCAAGGGCAGCGGCGTGATCCAGGGTCTCGACCTGAAGGTCCGGCCCGGCGAGAAGATCGGCCTGGTCGGACCTTCCGGCGCCGGCAAGTCGACCCTGGTCAACCTGCTGCTGCGCCTGTACGACCTGGAGAGCGGACGCATCCTGGTCGATGGCCAGGACATCGCCGGGGTGACCCAGGAAAGCCTGCGCGCGCAGATCGGCATGGTCACCCAGGACACCTCGCTGCTGCACCGCTCGATCCGCGACAACCTGCTCTACGGCCGCCCCGGCGCCAGCGACGCGGAACTCATGGAAGCGGTGCGCAAGGCCCGCGCCGACGAGTTCATCCCGCTGCTCAGCGACGCCGAGGGCCGCCGCGGCTTCGACGCCCACGTCGGCGAACGCGGGGTGAAGCTCTCCGGCGGCCAGCGCCAGCGCATCGCCATCGCCCGGGTGCTGCTCAAGGACGCGCCGATCCTGATCCTCGACGAAGCGACCTCGGCGCTGGACTCGGAAGTCGAATCGGCGATCCAGGAAAGCCTGGAGACCCTGATGCAGGGCAAGACGGTGATCGCCATCGCCCACCGCCTGTCGACCATTGCGCGCATGGACCGTCTGGTGGTGCTGGACAAGGGCCACATCGCCGAAAGCGGCACGCATGCCGAGTTGCTCGCCCATGGCGGCCTCTATGCGCGCCTCTGGCAACACCAGACCGGCGGCTTCGTCGGCGTCGACTGAAGCCTCGGCACCGGGCGGCGGCTCGCGCCGCCCGGCCTGGGTGACCTTGTCAAAGGCTCTGCAACGGGCCTTTGCGCGGCAATCATCACCGCCGTCGATCTCGACTAGCACGCGCTTCGATTTTTTCCGCCAGCGAAACGGTGTTCTTATCGAACCCGTGCCCCGGCTCGATCCCGACGCCTGCCGCATCGTCCCCGTCCACCTGGCGTCGGCCACGGACGACCAAGGATGCCAGTGCTCGGTACCGGGGGTTTCGCCCCATCGCTACGGAGAATCACAGAATGAAACTTGCCTCTGTCGTGTCCGCCGTCATCACCAGCCTCGCCCCCATGGCCTTCGCCCAGGACGTGGACAAGGACCCGGGCCGCGGCCTGCCGGTCGAGGAATACCACTACGGCATGCAACTGGACGTGAAGAATGTCCTGCACCGTACCGACAATTCGACCAGGACCGGCGTAGTGCCGGTGACCGTGGTCTACGAGGACCATAGCGGCGAGCTGCACAAGATCCGCTTCCTCGAATGGGGCGGCAGCACCAGCAACGGCTGAGCGCTCACCACGCCCTATCGTTCCGGCCCCCTTCAGGCCTGGCGGTAGGGCAACAGGCCGTGGGCCTCCTCGGCGTAGGCGCGCACTCCCGCCCGCTCCTGTTCGAGGAACTGCGCCACGGCATCGCGCAGACCGGGATGCGCCAGGTAGTGCCAGGAGCGCGTCAGCACCGGCTCGAAACCGCGGATCAGCTTGTGTTCGCCCTGGGCGCCGGCGTCGAAGCGCGCCAGGCCGGCGCCGATGGCGAATTCCAGGCCCTGGTAGAAGCAGGTCTCGAAGTGCAGCCGGTCGAACTCGGCCAGGCATCCCCAGTAGCGCCCGTACAGGGTATCTCCAGCGACCAGGCTGAACGCCATCGCCACCGGCTTGCCACGCTGGTGGGCGAAGACCACGCGGATCGCCTCCGGCATGCGCTCGGCCAGCAGGCCGAAGAACTCGCGGCTCAGGTAGGGATCGCGGTCGCGCACCAGGTAGGTGTTGGCGTAGCAGAGATAGACGAAATCCCACTCCAGCTCGGACAACTGGCCGCCTTCCCGCCATTCGAACTCGATGCCCTGTCCGCCGACCTGTTCGCGCTCCTTGCGCAGTTGCTTGCGCTTGCGCGAACTGAGGGCCTCGAGGAAGTCCTGGAAGTCCCGATAGCCGCGGTTGTGCCAGTGGTACTGGCAGCCCAGGCGTTCGAGCCAACCGTCACGCGCGGCAAGCAAGGTGTCCGCCCGGGCGTCGGTGAAATTCACATGGATGCTCGACAGACCGCTCGCCTCGGCCTCCTCGCCAAGGGACGCGAGCAGCCCCTGCAACCCTTCGTCCTCGCCCAGCAGGCGCGCACCGGCGACCGGGGTGAAGGGCACCCCCACCAGCAGCTTCGGGTAGTAGCGGATACCGGCCCGCTGGCAGGCGTCGGCCCAGCTCCAGTCGAACACGTACTCGCCGTACGAGTGCGCCTTCACATAGGCCGGCAGCGCCGCGCACAGCCGCCCTTGCGGATCGCGCAGCACGCGATGGGCCGGGCGCCAGCCGGTGGCGGGCGTCACGCTGCGGCTGTCTTCCAGCGCGGACAGGAAAGCATGACGCAGGAATGGCTGGGCGGGAGGCAACAAGGCGTCCCACTCGGCGGCGTCGATATCGGCAAGGGTGGCGAGCGTCTGGATCGGCATGCGCGCCAGTCTGGCGCGATACGCAAGGCAAGTGAAGCCGGTCGATGGAAAAAAAGCGCCCGGCGGACCCGCGATGAAACCGCCCCTCACCAAGCGAAGGCTTCGATCCATCCTACGTAGAGCGCATGACGCCAACGGCGTTATCCGCCGATACCCGTCGCGACGGCGGACAACCACGACGGCATTCCCGATCGGGCCCTAGATCATGCCCAGCAGCAACAGGACCAACAGCACCACCAGCAATGCGCCGACGATCCCCGAGGGTCCGTAGCCCCAGTTGCGCGAATGAGGAAAGACCGGCAGGCCGCCGATCAGCAGCAGGATCAGGATGATCAGAAGAATCGTACCGAGACTCATGGGCGTCGCTCCTGTTCGGCTCATGGGGCAAAGGGCGGCAGATTCCGCCCTTGTAGTTCTCGACCCCCGCCGAGCAACGAAGATTCAATAAATCCGCGCCCTCCAGCCTCAGTGGATGACCTTGGGCGCCGGCCCCTTGAGCAGGCGCATGAACATCAGCGCCACCGCCTGGGCGTCGCCGAGGGCGGTATGGCGACCGCTGACCGGCACATCCAGGGCCCGCGCCAGGGTGTCGAAGCGCAGGTCGATGTGTGCGTCGGGAAAATGCCGGCTGACCTTCCGGTGGTACAGCGACGAAATCTCGATGGAAGGGTTGTGCAACTGTCGGTCGAAGAGCTGGCGCAGGTGCCGGTTCAGCACGGCGACATCGAACGACAGGTAGTAGCCGAGCAGCGGCCGGTCGCCGATGAACGCCAGCAACTGGCGCAGGGCCTGCTCCAGCTGCAACTGTCCCTCCAGGTCGGCGCGGCGCAGCTTGTGGATGCGGATCGACTCCGCGTCCAAGCTCGGCGGCGGCTCGACGTAGAGTTCCAGGCGCTCGCCCATGACCAGTTTGCCGCGCCGCACCAGCACCGCGCCGATGCTGAGGATGTCGGCACGACGCGGGTCGAGGCTGGTGGTCTCGAGATCGAGGGAGATCACTTCCTCCGCCTCGACCGCCTCGTGCATCCACCAATACAGCCGGCGGCGCCAGCCCGGCCAGCGGCTGTCGGGCAACTTGACCATGGTGTTCATCGGGTCTCCAGGTGGAATTGACGGGCCACGCTCTGCTTGAACTTCTTCACCACATGCAGGCCGTAGCGCAGCATGTCGCGATCGTGGCGGCTCATGCCGCTGACGTCCAGGCCCTGCTGGCGACCGTCGCGTTGGCCGGCCAACTGGCGGGTCAGGCGCAGTTGCAGGAACAGCTCGAAAGACTCGCTCAGGTCGTCCGCCAGGCGTGCTTCGAGGACCTTGTGTCGCTTCAGCGCCTCGATCCGTGCCAGGGTCCCGCGGGTCTCCAGGCCTTCGCGCAGGGCCAGGGTGCGGATGCCGTGGACGATGGGGAAGATCCCGCCGCGCTTGAGATCGAGGCGGGCGTCCTGGGTCTTCAGTTGGCCGAGGAAGGTCAGCGGCGTATCGAATTGCAGGGCCGCCGCCGCGATATCCGCCAGCCAGCGCTCGCCGCCGTCGGCGAAACCGCGCAGTTGCCGACGCAACGGCTCGAACAGTTGCAGGTTGCCGGCCACCGGCCAGGCATCGGCCAGGATCGACAGGCGCAACAGCTGCTCCGGCTTGCCCTCCAGCAGCGTCGTGCGCAGCTCCGCCTGCCAGGCCGCCAGCGGCTTGCACCATTCCGGCCGACTGGCCATCACTCCACCGGGACAGGGCGGATAGCCGAACTCCAGCAAGGCCGCGCTGAAGCGCTGCATCATCGCCAGGGCCTGTTCCTGCGGCAGATCGTCGGCCAGGACCAGGGCATTGTCCTGGTCGGTCTTCAGCAACTGCTCGCCGCGTCCTTCGCTGCCCATCACCAGCAAGCAGCAGCGCCCGCGCAGGGTTGGCGGCAGCAACAATTCGAAAAGCCGTTCGAGCAATTGCTCGTTGAGCGCGCTGACCAGCTGCATGATGAAGCGCAGGCGGATACCGTTGCCGGCCAGGGTAGCGATCAGGGTGTCCAGGGTTTCCGCGCAGCGACGCAGGTCGCCGAGGTCGTCGGCGCGGGCGATGCGCAGCGCCAGGACGTGGGAATGGGTGGAGAACAGGCTGAGCACCTGGGTCAGGTGCAACAGGCCGAGCACCTGGCCGTCTTCGGTGACCGCGACCCGCTCGATACGCTGGCGCGTCATGAGGATCATCGCGTCGAACAGGAAATCGCCCAGTTCGACGCTGGCCAGCGGACCATGGGCCAACGGCCCGATCGCCTCCAGCTCGCTGCGCCCGTCGCGGAAGTGCGCGCTCATGAGGTCGGTGCGGGTGACGATGCCGAGTTCGGACCCGTCCCTCTCCAGCCGCACCAGCAGGGCATCGGCGCCGTGGCTCAATTGCAGGCGCGCGGCGTCGCCGAGGGACAGCGAGGCCTCCACCTCCAGCGCCGGCAGCAAGTGCTCGCGGGCGATGCGGGTAAGGATGAACTCGGCAAGGTTCTGCCCGTCGCGCTGGGCCAACTGGCGCTTGGCCGCCAGGTCGGCCTGGAAGAAGCGGGCGAACCCCGGGTTCTCCCCGCACAACTGGTGGAAGCAACTGGCCGGCAACTCGTAGACGATGCTTTCCTCGATCGCCAGGTAGCGGTGCTTGCTGCTGCCGGAGAACAGCCCGCGGACGTCGAACAGGTCGTCCGCGGCGTATTGGGCGAATACCCGCCCGTCGTCGCCGCGCTCCTCGACCACGCCCTTGAGCAGGACGAACAGCCCGGGGACCGCCGAACCGGCCTCCAGCAAGGTTTCCCCCGGCGCGTAGTAGCCTACGCTGAGGGCCTGCTTGAGGGTCTCGCGCTGATGGGGACGCAACTGGTCGAAGGGCGGCGAGGCGAAGTTGAAACTGTCAGGCATGGCTCATCTCGCTGTGACCGGGACGCTGAAACGAAAGGCGGCGGACCGGAAACCCGGCCGCCGCCTCGGGCTACGCCTTCACGTAGCGCTTAGTGGGCCACCGCGCCAGAGGCGCCCAGGCCGGTCTGGGAACGGATGAACTGCGGGAAGAAGCGCGCCCGCTCCTCGTCGGCCGCCGCCGACTTGTCGGTGATGGAGAAGAACCAGATACCGACGAAGGCGACGATCATCGAGAACAGCGCCGGGTACTCGTACGGGTAGATGGCTTTCTCGTGGCCGAGGATCTGCACCCAGATGGTCGGGCCGAGGACCATCAGGCCCACCGCGGTGATCAGGCCCATCCAGCCGCCGATCATGGCGCCGCGGGTGGTCAGCTTCTTCCAGTACATGGAGAGCAGCAGCACCGGGAAGTTGCAGCTGGCGGCGATGGAGAAGGCCAGGCCGACCATGAAGGCGATGTTCTGCTTCTCGAAGAGGATGCCGAGCACGATGGCGACCACGCCCAGGGCCACGGTGGTCATCTTCGAGACCCGCAGCTCGTCCTTCTCGTTGGCCTTGCCGCCCTTGAACACGCTGGCGTACAGGTCATGGGAGACGGCCGAGGCCCCGGCCAGGGTCAGCCCGGCGACCACCGCGAGGATGGTGGCGAAGGCCACCGCCGAGATGAAGCCGAGGAACAGGCTGCCGCCCACCGCGTCGGCCAGGTGCACCGCCGCCATGTTGTTGCCGCCGATCAGGGCGCCGGTGGCGTCCTTGAAGTCCGGGTTGGTGCTGACCAGCAGGATCGCGCCGAAACCGATGATGAAGGTCAGGATGTAGAAGTAGCCGATGAAACCGGTGGCGTAGAACACGCTCTTGCGCGCTTCCTTGGCGTCGCTGACGGTGAAGAAGCGCATCAGGATGTGCGGCAGCCCGGCGGTGCCGAACATCAGCGCGAAGCCCAGGGAGAATGCCGAGATCGGATCCTTGACCAGGCCGCCCGGACTCATGATCGCCTCGCCCTTCGGATGCACCTTGATGGCTTCGGAGAACAGCGTGCTGACGTCGAAGTTGACGTGCTTGAGCACCATGATCGCCATGAACGAGGCGCCGGAGAGCAGCAGCACGGCCTTGATGATCTGCACCCAGGTGGTCGCCAGCATGCCGCCGAACAGCACGTAGAGCACCATCAGGATGCCCACCAGGACCACCGCGACATGGTAGTTGAGGCCGAACAGCAGCTCGATCAGCTTGCCGGCGCCGACCATCTGCGCGATCAGGTAGAACGCCACCACCACCAGCGAGCCGCAGGCCGAGAGGGTGCGGATCTGCTTCTGCTTGAGACGGTAGGAGGCGACGTCGGCGAAGGTGTACTTGCCCAGGTTGCGCAGGCGCTCAGCGATGAGGAAGAGGATGATCGGCCAGCCGACCAGGAAGCCGATCGAGTAGATCAGGCCGTCGTAGCCGGAAGTGAAGACCAGCGCCGAAATACCCAGGAAGGATGCCGCCGACATGTAGTCGCCGGCGATCGCCAGGCCGTTCTGGAAGCCGGTGATGCGGCCGCCTGCGGCATAGTAGTCGGCCGCCGAGCGGTTGCGCTTGGATGCCCAGTAGGTGATGCAGAGGGTCGCGCCGACGAAGGCGACGAACATGACGATGGCCGCGACGTTCAGCGGCTGGCGCTGCACGTCGCCGGTCAGCGCGTCGGCCCAGAGGACCGGAGCGAAGGCGGCAAGGCCGAGCGCGGCAAGGAGACGAGCGATCATTGCTGCGCCTCCTTGAGGATTTCCTGGTTCAGGCTGTCGAACTCGCCGTTGGCGCGACGCACGTACAGGCCGGTCAGGATGAACGCGGCAAGGATCAGTCCGATACCCATCGGGATACCCCAGGTCACGGACGAATCGGGACTGATACGCGCGCCCAGCAGCTGCGGCTGGAAAGCGATCAGCAGGATGAATATCACGTAGAGGCCAAGCATGATCGAAGAAAGTATCCAGGCGAAACGCTCTCGCTTGGCCACCAACTCCTTGAAGCGCGGATTGGTATCAATCCGCTGGTAGATGCTGTCGTTCATTGTTTTTATCCTCACAGCGGGGTGACGCGGAATGTCGTCGATATCCACTGTAGGACGCTGGTGCAAGCGCTCCAGACGACTTTAGTCGTAGCGTTTCGCCAGCCGCTCTAGACCGGTATTCCCGGGCCTTCCGGCAGATTCCGGAGCCAGCCTTCGGCAAGGAAAAACGCCGTGCCCGGTTGCCCGGGCACGGCGTTCCCCAATCGAACCAGCCGTGCTACTGCACCCAGTCCTTGACCCGTCCCGGGTTGGCCGCCACCCACTGCTTCGCCGCATCCTCGGGTTTGGCGCCCTCCTGGATCGCCAGCATCACCTGGCCGACCTCGTTGCCATCCTTCCAGCCGAACTTCTTCAGGAACTCCCAGACCGGCTTGGCCTTGGCTTCCAGCGCCGGGTTGGCGACGGTGTCGACATGCTCGGTATCGCCATAGACCTTCTTCGGGTCGTCGAGGAACTTCAGCTTCCACTTGGCGAACATCCAGTGCGGAATCCAGCCGGTCACCACCACCGGCTTCTTCTCGTTCTCGGCACGGGTCAGCTCGGCGATCATGCCGCTGCCGGAACTGGCCACCAGCTTGTAGTCGAGGCCATATTGCTTGATCGCCTCGTCGGTCTTGATCATCACCCCGGCGCCGGCATCGATGCCCACCACGCGGCCGCCGAAAGCGTCCTTCTGCGCCTGGAGGTCGGCGATGCCGTTGGCGCTCACGTATTCGGGGACGATCAGGCCGATGCGTGCGTCCGGGTAGTTGATGGCAAGGTTGACCACCTTATCCTTCATCTTCTCGTAGTAGGCACCGTGGGTGCCCGGCAGCCAGGCCGAGAGCATGGCATCGAGCTTGCCGCGCGCCACGCCCTGCCACATGATCCCCGCCGCCACCGGCATCAGCTTCACCTCGTAGCCGAGTTTCTCGCGGATCACCTCGGCGGCCACATGGGTGGTCGCCACGCTGTCCGACCAGCCGTCCACGTAACCGATGGTGATCACCGGCTTGTCCGCCGCGGCCGCCATCCCCACCGCCGCCGACATTGCCAGGCCCGCACTCCAGCACAACAGTCGTCGCATCATTCGCATCAGACGTACCCCTTGTTCTATGCCGCCGGGGACGCTCCCCGGCGGTCGCGGCACTCTGCGGTGCCGCCGTCCATCATCGGCGCGCCCGGACGGCGGACTGCTCTGAGAACGACACCCATCGCACCCGATAACGACATGTCCCGAACTGCGCTGCGGCCCTCAAAGGATGTGCTCCGCGACGGTGCGATCGAAGCGCTCTATGCTCTCGATTGGACAGGCCGATTTCCGCTTGGCCGGCCGCCTGGATAGGCTCCCTACAAAGAGGAACGATTCTCGTTAAAGGAGAGCCACCATGCTCAAGACCCTGACTTTCACCGTCATGCATTTCATCATCGCCTTCAGCGTGGCCTACGCGCTGACCGGCAGCATAGCGGTCGGCGGGCTGGTGGCGGCGGTCGAGCCGCTGTGCAACTCGGTCGGTTTCTACTTCCACGAGAAGATCTGGAAACGCTTCGAGAAAGACGGCGCGCCGCGCCCGGCTAGCGCCCACGGCTGGCTGCACCGCCACGCCTGAAGGGATATTCGCGAGGCACGGCAAGAGGCGGGAAAGACCGATTGGAACGCTGGCTGCAATAACCCACTGCACTACTGAGGCTTGCAGTTGTCATAGCGGCAGTATATTCACTCAGTACTTTTCCCTCGAAGGGATTCCCCCGATGCCCCACTTCCTCCGTTTCGCTGCCCTGCTCGGCGGCCTCGCCCTCGGTTGTGCCAATCTGGCGCAGGCCCGGGACGTGGACGCCGCGAGCTACGGCTATCCACTGACCAACCCGTTCGAGGCGACCATCGCCACCACGCCGCCGGAACTGCGTCCCGAGCTTCCGCACAGCGAGGACATCGACCAGAAGGACTACAGCCTGAAATTGCGCCCGGAGCGCGAGTTCGCCCTGCCGGACAACTTCTGGCCGGTGAAGAAGCTGCGCTACCGCCTGGCCCGCCAGGATCATGCGGCGCCGCTGATCTTCATCATCGCCGGGACTGGCGCGCACTATGCCAGCAGCTACCCGGAATACCTGAAGAAGCTCTTCTACCAGGCCGGCTACCACGTGGTGCAGTTGTCCTCGCCGACCAGTTGGGACTTCATGGCCAGCGCCTCGCGCTTCGCCACACCGGGCTTTTCCAGCGACGACGCCGATGACCTGTACCGGGTGATGCAGGCGGTGCGCGCGCAGCAGCGCGACCTGCCGGTGACCGACTATTACCTCACCGGCTATAGCCTGGGGGCGCTGAACGCCGCGTTCGTCAGCCACCTCGACGAAAGCCGCCAGAGCTTCAACTTCAAGAAGGTGCTGCTGCTCAATCCACCGGTGAACCTCTACACCTCGGTGAGCAACCTCGACAAACTGGTGGAAACCCAGGTCAAGGGCATCACCGACTCGCGCACCTTCTACGAGGTGGTGCTGAGCAAGCTGACCCGCTACTTCCGGCAGAAAGGCTACGTCGACATCAACGACGCCATGCTCTACGACTTCCAGCAGTCGAAGCAGCGCCTGAGCAACGAGGAAATGGCCATGCTGATCGGCACCTCGTTCCGTTTCTCCGCCGCCGACATCGCCTTCACCTCGGACCTGGTCAACCGTCGCGGCCTGATCACCCCGCCGAACTACCCGATCAACGAAGGCACCAGCCTGGAGCCCTTCTTCAAGCGCGCGCTGCAGTGCGACTTCGAGTGCTACATGACTGAGCAACTGATCCCGATGTGGCGAGCCCGTTACGACGGCGGCAGCCTGACCCAGTTGGTCAACCAGGTCAGCCTCTACAAGCTGCAGGACTATCTGCACGACAGCCCGAAGATCGCCGTGATGCACAACGCCGACGACGTCATCCTCGGCCCGGGCGACCTCGGCTTCCTTCGCCGGACCTTCGGCGAACGCCTGACCGTCTATCCCTATGGCGGTCACTGCGGCAACCTCAACTACAAGGTCAACGCGCAGGACATGCTGGACTTCTTCGCCACGCCCGCCGCCGGACAGACCCAGGTCGCCAGCGCGGCCCTCACCCAGCAGGCAGGAAACTGATCGATGAGCCGAACCGCACACTGGATGTTCGCCCTTCTGCTGAGCGCAGCCGCCAGCGCCCAGGCCGACGAGGCCGCCGCGCCGGTCGAAATGCCGCCACGTCAGCTCGACGGCGACGGTTTCAGCCGTCCGCTGGACCAACTCAAGTTCAATCCCGGCCTGGATCAACGCGAATTCGAGCGCGCCACCCTCGACGCACTGAACATGTACGATCCCTGGGAATCCTGGAACCGCCGGGTCTACCACTTCAACTATCGCTTCGACGAGTGGGTGTTCCTGCCCGTGGTACGAGGCTACGAGTACGTCACCCCGCACTTCGTCCGCAGCGGCGTGAGCAATTTCTTCGACAACCTCGGCGACGTGCCCAACCTGCTGAACAACCTCGCCCAGTTGAAGGGCAAGGCGGCGATGGAAACCACCGCGCGGCTGCTGTTCAACACCACCTTCGGCGTGCTCGGCCTGTGGGACCCGGCGACCAAGATGGGCCTGCACAAGCGCAGCGAGGATTTCGGCCAGACCCTCGGCTTCTACGGCGTGGGCGGCGGCCCCTACCTGATGCTGCCAATCCTCGGCCCGTCCAACCTGCGCGACACCGGCGGACTGGTGGTGGACTACGTCGGCGAATACCAGGTGAACTACCTCAACGTTCCCCAGGCCAGCGGCGACCACCCGGAGATCACCGCCCTGCGCGTGGTGGACAGGCGCTACAACACCAGCTTCCGCTACGGCCAGATGAACTCGCCGTTCGAGTACGAGAAACTGCGCTACATCTATACCGAGGCGCGCAAGCTGCAGATCGCCGAGTGAGGCGAAGAACCGTCGCCCTGTGCGGCGGTTTCTTTTCCTCAGAACAATTCAATAAATCGATAGGAATTACATAAAACTCGCAACCATATATCGACCAGAGAGGACTATCATCGAGCCATACACGAACCAGGAGGTTCCCATGACCCGCTACCGTGATGTCCTCGAACTGCATACCGGCCACCCCGCCTCCGATGGCGCCGGCGTCCGCCTGACCCGCGTGATCGGCGGCCCGTCCCCGGAACGCTTCGATCCGTTCCTGATGCTCGACCAGTTCGATACCCAGAACCCGGACGACTATGTCGCCGGCTTCCCTTCGCACCCGCACCGCGGCTTCGAGACCGTGACCTACATGCTCGAAGGACGCATGCGCCACGAAGACCACCTCGGCAATCGCGGCCTGCTCAAGCCCGGCGGCGTACAGTGGATGACCGCCGCCCACGGCATCATCCACAGCGAGATGCCGGAACAGGTGGAAGGCGCGATGCGTGGCTTCCAGCTGTGGGTCAACCTGCCGGCGAAGAACAAGCTGGCCCCGGCCGGCTATCGCGATATCGAGCCGGAAGACGTGCCGCGCCTGGAAACCGCCGGAGGCGTGAAGGTCACGGTGATCGCCGGTCGCTTCGACGACGGCCAGGCGCAGCAGATCGGCGCCGTGGAAAGGCCGGACACCGAGCCGCACTACTACGACCTGCAACTGCCTGCCGGCGGCCGCATCGCCCCGCGCCTGCCGGACGGCCATCGCGTGCTGCTGTACGTCTACGAAGGCAGCCTGACGGTGGAAGGCGAACGCCCGGTGGAAATCGCCACCAATCGCCTGGCTCGGCTGTCCGAAGAAGGGGAATTGAGCCTGCGCAGCGAAGCCGGCGCCCGGGTACTGGTTCTCGCCGGCAAGCCGTTGCGCGAGCCGATCGTCCAGTACGGTCCGTTCGTGATGAACAGCCGCGAGGAAATCGAGCAGGCGCTACGCGACTATCGCGACGGTGTCCTGGCCGTCTGAGCCGTGCGCGAGCCGCCCTTCGGGGCGGCTTTTTCCTTCCGCCTGTCCCGTCCTGAATAAGGTTTACCGCTCGATCCGCAGGAAGCGCTCCAGTTCCGCCCGCTTGCCCATCGCATCGTGGTAGCCCAGTTCGATCAGTTCGCTGCAATAGCCGCGCTCGAACAACAGGTAGCTCAATACCCCCGCCCCGCTGGCGCGGGTCGCTCCGGGACCGCGCAGGAAAAGCCGCAGCACCCGCGACAGCTCCCGGTAGTGCCGCGCGGCGATCTCGTCCAGCGGCCGGCTCGGCGACACCAGCAATACCTCCACCGGCTCCAGCCCACCCGCCTGGCGGCGCACCTCCGGCGCCACCAACTGGCCGATCTGGTTCATCCGCTGCAACTGCTCGATGTCGCCTTCCAGACTGTCGATGAAGGTGCTGTTCAACAGGTGGGCGCCGATCTGCGCCAGGCTCGGCGGTCGGTCGGACGGCGGCAGGCCGGTCATGGCACTGTCGCCACCGGTGGCCGGGTTGCCGCTGACGCCGATCACCAGCACCCGCGTGGCGCCCAGGTGCAACGCCGGGCTGATGGGCGCCTGGGAACGCACCGCGCCGTCGCCGAAGTATTCGCGGTTGATCCGCACCGGCGGGAACAGCAGCGGGATCGCCGCGCTGGCCAGCAGGTGCCGAAGCTCCAGGCGGGTGGGAATGCCCAGGCGCCGATGGCGTACCCAGGGATCGATGGTCGCGCGCCCCTGGTAGAAGGTCACCGCCTGCCCCGACTCGTAGCCGAACGCGGTCACCGCCACCGCGCGCAACTGGCGCTGGCGCACCGCCGCATGAATCCCGGAAAAATCCAGCTCACGTGCCAGCAGCTCATGCAACGGCCGGTTGTCCAGCAACGCCACCGGCACCCGCCGCCCCAGGCCGAGCAGGCTATGGCCGAGGAAGCGCGAGGCCTGGCGGGTCACGCCCGGCCAGTCGCTGCGATAGACATGTTCGGTGCGGAATCCCTGCCAGACCGCGGTCAGGCGCTGGATCGCCTGGCGGAATTGCAGGGCGCCGCAAGCCAGGCCAACGGCGTTGATGGCGCCGGCGGAGGTACCGACGATGACCGGGAAAGGATTGCCGGCGCTGTCCGGCAGCAGGTCGGCGATGGCGGCCAGGACGCCGACCTGGTAGGCCGCGCGGGCACCGCCCCCGGAAAGGATCAGGCCGGTGAGCGGCGGACGTGGGGCAAGGGGATCGGACACAGCGGGGCTTCCGTCATGAACTGCGGCGAGTATAGCCAGACCCCGCGCGCGTCCGGAATGCCCGTCCTCAGCGCTTGCGCCGTTTCGGATAGAGCTTGGCTTCGCCTGGCGGGCGGGTCTTGAAACGCCGGTGCGCCCACAGGTACTGCTCGGGCTGCTGGCGCACGCAACGCTCGACCCACTGGTTGATCCGCAGGCAATCAGCTTCCTCGCTCTCGCCGGGGAAGTCCTCCAGCGGCGGGTGGATGGTCAGGCGGTAACCGCTGCCATCGGCCAGGCGGCTCTGGGTGAACGGCAACACCCGCGCCCGGCCCAGGCGGGCGAACTTGGTAGTGGCGGTGACGGTGGCCGCCGGGATGCCGAACAGCGGCACGAACAGGCTCTGCTTGGCGCCGTAGTCCTGGTCCGGTGCGTACCAGATGGCGCGGCCGCCACGCAGCACCTTGAGCATCGAGCGCACGTCCTCGCGCTCGATGGCGGTGGCATCGAGGTTGTGCCGCTCGCGGCCACGGCGCTGGATGTAGTCGAACACCGGGTTGTCGTGCTCACGGTACATGCCGTCGATGGTGTGCACCTGGCCGAGCAGCGCCGCGCCGATCTCCAGGGTGGTGAAATGTAGGGCCATGAGGATCACCCCCTCGCCCTTGGCCTGGGCCTCGCGCAGATGCTCCAGGCCTTCTATATGGGCAAGACGGGCCAGGCGCGCCTTCGGCCACCACCAGCTCATGGCCATCTCGAAGAAGGCGATGCCGCTGGAGGCGAAGTTCTCCTTCAGCAGACGCTCGCGTTCGGCGGGCGACTTTTCCGGAAAGCACAGTTCGAGGTTGCGCGCGGCAATCTCGCGGCGCGAGCCGACCAAGCGGTACATCAGCGCCCCCAGGCCACGGCCGAGCATCAGCAGGACGGGATAAGGCAACTGCACCACCAGCCAGAGCAGCCCCAGGCCGAACCAGAGCGGCCAGTAGCGGGGATGGAGGAAAGCGCTGGAGAAACGGGGGCGATCCATGGACGGTTCCGACGACGATCAAAGCCCGCCATTCTACCCTGCCCGCCGTCCCGGCGGGACGCCGCGTTGCCGATCGATGCCGCCCCGGCTATCTGCCACGCTTGCGGGCATCCGGCGTTCTCGTTATAAGTCCCTGCAATTCAACGACCGACAAGCCCCATGAGCCAAGCCGACCTCCTCGATCAAGACCCCGTATTCCAGCTCAAGGGCAGCATGCTCGCGGTGACCATCCTCGAACTGGCGCACAACGACCTGGCGAGGCTCGAACGGCAACTCGCCGACAAGGTGGCGCAAGCGCCCAACTTCTTCCGCGACACCCCCCTGGTCATGGCCCTCGACAAGCTGCCCGAAGGCGAAGGCCGCCTCGACCTGCCGGCGCTCCTCGAGGTCTGTCGCCGCCACGGCCTGCGCACCCTGGCGATCCGCGCCGGGCGCGAGGAGGACATCGCCGCCGCCCAGGCCCTGGACCTGCCGGTGCTGCCGCCCTCGGGCGCCCGCGAACGACCGCTGGACATCAAGGACAGCGCCCCGCGCAAGCCTGCCGAAGAGCCCAGCCCGAGCGCCGGTGAAGCCAGGCCCGAGCCGGCCAAGGCGGAAGAGAAGCCCGCCGATCCCGTCAGCCGCCCGACCAAGGTGGTGAAGACTCCGGTGCGCGGCGGCATGCAGATCTACGCCGCCGGCGGCGACCTGATCGTGCTGGCCGCGGTCAGTCCCGGCGCGGAACTTCTCGCCGACGGAAACATCCATGTGTACGGCCCGATGCGCGGACGCGCACTGGCCGGCGTGAAAGGCGACGCCACGGCACGAATCTTCTGCCAGCAGTTGGCCGCCGAACTGGTCTCCATCGCCGGTAACTACAAGGTCGCGGAGGACCTGCGACGCAGCCCGCAGTGGGGTAAGGCAGTGCACGTCAGCCTGTCGGGTGACGTGTTGAACATCACCCGCCTTTAACGGATACTGCCGCCACTTTCAGGGACCAGAATTCTTACGTTTTTCATTGGGGTGAATCACCTTGGCCAAAATTCTCGTAGTCACTTCCGGTAAGGGTGGCGTCGGTAAAACCACCACCAGCGCAGCTATCGGCACCGGCCTGGCCTTGCGCGGTTTCAAGACCGTCATCGTCGACTTCGACGTCGGCCTGCGTAACCTCGACCTGATCATGGGCTGCGAACGCCGCGTGGTGTACGACTTCGTCAACGTCGTCAACGGCGAGGCCACCCTCACTCAGGCCCTGATCAAGGACAAGCGCCTCGAAAACCTGCATGTCCTGGCCGCCAGCCAGACCCGCGACAAGGACGCCCTGACCAAGGAAGGCGTCGAGAAAGTCATGGCCGAGCTGCGCAAGGACTTCGAATACATCATCTGCGACTCCCCGGCGGGCATCGAGAAAGGCGCCCACCTGGCCATGTACTTCGCCGACGAAGCGATCGTCGTGACCAACCCCGAGGTTTCCTCGGTACGCGACTCTGACCGCATGCTCGGCCTGCTGGCAAGCAAGTCGCAGCGCGCCGAGAAAGGCGAGGAGCCGATCAAGGAACACCTGCTGCTGACCCGCTACAACCCGGAGCGCGTCACCAAGGGCGAGATGCTCGGCGTCGACGACGTCGAGGAGATCCTCGCCATCCGCCTGCTCGGGGTGATCCCGGAATCCCAGGCCGTGCTCAAGGCGTCGAACCAGGGCGTGCCGGTGATCCTCGACGAGCAGAGCGACGCCGGCCAGGCGTACAGCGATGCGGTCGACCGCCTGCTCGGCAAGGAAATACCGCATCGATTCCTCGATGTGCAGAAGAAAGGATTCCTGCAAAGACTGTTCGGAGGACGTGAATGAGCCTTTTAGACTTCTTTCGCAGTCGGAAATCGCAGAACAGCGCTTCCATCGCGAAAGAACGACTGCAGATCATCGTTGCCCACGAACGTGGCCAGCGCGCACAGCCGGATTATCTGCCCCAGTTGCAGAAAGACCTGCTGGAAGTGATCCGCAAGTACGTACCGATCGACCAGGAGCAGATCCAGGTGGAACTGGAGAACCAGGGCAACTGCTCGATCCTGGAACTCAACATCACCCTGCCGGATCGTTGATTCGCCCAGGGTCCATACTGCGGCGGCCATTGGCCGCCGCAGTCGTTTCACCGAGCCTGCCCGCCAGGCTCCCTGCCGCCTCCCGGCGATGAGCCCGTTCGCTATGCCGCTGTCCCAGATTCGAATCGTTCACCAGGATGACGCTCTGCTGGTGGTCGACAAGCCCACCCTGCTGCTGTCGGTGCCCGGCCGCGCCGATGACAACAAGGACTGCCTGGTCACCCGCCTGCAGGAAAACGGCTATCCCGAGGCCCGCATCGTCCACCGCCTGGACTGGGAAACCTCCGGCCTGATGGTGCTCGCCCGCGACGCCGACAGCCACCGCGAGCTGTCCCGCCAGTTCCACGACCGCGAGACCGAGAAAGCCTATACCGCCCTTTGCTGGGGCCTGCCGGAACTGGACAGCGGGCGCATCGAACTGCCGCTGCGCTACGACCCGCCGACCAAGCCGCGTCACGTGGTGGACTTCGAGCACGGCCGCCACGCCCTGACCTTCTGGCGTGTGGTCGAGCGTCATGAGCGCTGGAGCAGGGTCGAGCTGACGCCGATCACCGGCCGTTCGCACCAGTTGCGCGTGCACATGCTCTCCATCGGCCATCCGCTGCTCGGCGACCGCCTCTACGCCAACCCCGAAGCCCTCGCCGCCCACGAACGCCTGTGCCTGCACGCCAGCCTGCTGTGCCTGACCCATCCGCGGAGCGGCGAACGCCTGCGCTTCGAGTCGCCGGCGCCGTTCTGAGCCTTCCCCGCCGCGTCCCGGCCCGCCGGGACGCCGCCCGCCGATTTCCGGTACCCCGTCTTGCCATACAACGACCAGCTTCCGCTTTTTCTGGCCGGCCCCGCCGCCAACGACCTGAACCCCGTCGGACAATACGATAGACTGCATGGATTGCCGTCCGGAGCCACTATGCGCGCAGAACTCAACCAGGGCCTGATCGATTTCCTCAAGGCCTCGCCCACGCCTTTCCATGCCACCGCCAGCCTCGCCCGCCGCCTGGAAGCCGCCGGCTACCGCCGCCTCGACGAGCGCGACGCCTGGCACACCGAAGCCGGCGGCCGCTACTACGTGACCCGTAACGACTCGTCGCTGATCGCCATCCGCCTGGGCCGTCGCTCGCCCCTGGAAAGCGGCTTCCGCCTGGTCGGCGCGCACACCGACAGCCCCTGCCTGCGGGTCAAGCCGAACCCGGAGATCGCTCGCAACGGCTTCCTCCAGCTCGGCGTCGAAGTCTATGGCGGCGCCCTCTTCGCCCCCTGGTTCGACCGCGACCTGTCGCTGGCCGGACGCGTCACCTTCCGCGCCAATGGCAAGCTGGAAAGCCGCCTGGTCGACTTCCGCAAGGCCATCGCGGTCATCCCCAACCTGGCCATCCATCTCAACCGCGCCGCCAACGAGGGTTGGCCGATCAACGCGCAGAACGAACTGCCGCCGATCATCGCCCAGCTGGCGCCGGGCGAGGCCGCCGACTTCCGCCTGCTGCTCGACGAACAGCTGCTGCGCGAGCACGGCATCACCGCCGACGTGGTACTGGACTACGAGCTGTCGTTCTACGACACCCAGTCCGCCGCGGTGGTAGGCCTCAACGACGAGTTCATCGCCGGGGCGCGCCTGGACAACCTGCTGTCCTGCCACGCCGGCCTGGAAGCTCTGCTCAACGCCGAAGGCGACGAGAACTGCATCCTGGTCTGCACCGACCACGAGGAAGTCGGTTCCTGTTCGCATTGCGGCGCCGACGGTCCGTTCCTCGAACAGGTACTGCGCCGCCTGCTGCCGGAAGGCGACGCCTTCAGCCGGGCGATCCAGCGCTCGCTGCTGGTCTCGGCCGACAACGCCCATGGCGTACACCCGAACTACGCCGACAGGCACGACGCCAACCATGGCCCGGCGCTGAACGGCGGTCCGGTGATCAAGATCAACAGCAACCAGCGCTATGCCACCAACAGCGAAACCGCCGGCTTCTTCCGCCACCTCTGCCAGGACAGCGAAGTGCCGGTGCAGAGCTTCGTGACCCGCAGCGACATGGGATGCGGCTCGACCATCGGCCCGATCACCGCCAGCCAGGTCGGCGTGCGCACCGTCGACATAGGCCTGCCGACCTTCGCCATGCACTCGATTCGCGAGCTGGCCGGCAGCCATGACCTGGCGCACCTGGTCAAGGTGCTCGGCGCCTTCTACGCCAGCAGCGAGCTGCCCTGAGCGCCAGCCTCACTCACGCCCCGGGCATTCGCCCGGGGCCACTCAGGCGTGCGCAGCGTGCCATTCGCTGCGCAACAGCGTGTAGATCGCATGGTCGTGGGCACGCCCGGCGATGATCTCGTTGGCCCGGATCACTCCGTCGCGCCGGAAGCCCTGGCGCTCGGCGGCGCGCTGGCTGCGCAGGTTCTCGGTGGAACAGCGGATCACCAGGCGCTGCCGGTCGTAGCCAAGGAAACCCAGTTCGATCGTCTTCCCCAGCGCCCTGGCGAGCAGCCCGCGCCCTTGCGCGGACGCCGCCAGCCAGTAGCCGATGCTGGCGCTGCGGCTGTCCTCGGTGAAATCGTGCAGGTCGATGACGCCGACCAGGCATCCGGATTCGGCGATCCCGCAGCGGCAACTCCTGCGCTCCGCCCACAACCGCTGGCCTTCGCCAATGAAACGGCGGGTATCGTCCGCGCTCTGCGTCAGTGGCACCCACGGCATCCAGGGCGCCAGGTGCTCGCTGTTGGCGCGCACCAGGCGGAACAGTTCCTCGGCGCGCGGCTGGTCGAGCAGCTCCAGGTGCAGGTCGGACGAAATCGGCAGTATGAACATGCGAGGGCTCCTTTTCCCGGGAGCCCATCCTCGCAGAAGGTGCCGCAGGTCGTCGACGCGTGGCGTTACTGCGGTACCTCGACGCTGATATGGATGGCGTCGTGGCGCCAGAACTCCAGGTCGCAGTCGATCAGCCGACCACGCTGGTCGCGGTTGATCCGGCTGATGCGCAGGGCCGGGCTGCCCACCGCCACCTTCAGCGGCGCCGCAGCCTCGGCATGCAGTGCAGTGGGCACCATGTCGAAACGCACCCGCCCATAGTGGATGCCGTACTCGCTGGCATAGAGTTCGGTCAGCGAGCGGGTCAGGTCGTGGCCGAGGATTCCGGGGAAGTACTGCGCGTTCAGGTAGTGCTCGACATACAGCACCAGCCGCCCGTCCACCCGCCGCGCCCGGCGGATCTGGTAGACGCTGGACAGCGCCGGCAGCTCCAGCAGCTCGCAGACCGCCGCGCTCGCCGGCATCTGCCGGGCCGACAGAACCTCGGTCGCCGGCACCCGGCCCTGTTCGCTGACCATCGCATGGAAGTGGCTGCGGACCAGCGGGTTGTAGGCCAGCCGCTCGGGGGAGACGAACCAGCCGCGGCGCTCCTCGCGGTAGATCAGGCCCTGCGACTCCAGCTGGATCAGCGCCTCGCGCAGGGTGATCCGGGTCGTCGCGAACAGCTCGCTGAGCTTGCGCTCGGCCGGCAGCTTGCCACCCGCCGGCAGCAGACCATGGCCGATCTGCTCGCTGAGCGCCCGGCAGATCGCCGTTACGGTGGGTAGCGCTTCGTCACGCATCGACTGCTTCCTTATTGGTCTAGTCCAGCCCCAATCAGGGGCACTTCCACCGGCCCGCTCTGCGCCTCCGGCTCGTCCGATGCTAGGAAACCCAGATGACCGGGACGTGACAGGCACAAGACAGCGGTCTTCCCGGAAGCGCCCGACGCCCATGGAATCGAGGGCTTAAGCATGGTCTACGCTTCTGCGGATGCAAGCCGCGGCGATGCCAGGCGCGGCTAGCTGACATGAAACCGTCATCCAGCGGCTCTAGATTGGCCTGGGTCTTGCTGATCTAGACCACACCCGCGGCAGTCCCGCCCGAAGGAGCGTCGAGAACTCCCGAGGCTGCCCGACCGAACCTCTCGAACGAAGGAGCACCGAATGAAACGCATGCTTGCTTCATTGCTGGGAACCGCCATCGCCCTCGGCAGCGGCCTGGCGTTGGCCGCCGAAGCGGACCTGCAGGCGCTGGAACAGGCCGCGCGCAAGGAAGGCCAGGTCAACAGCGTCGGCATGCCCGACAGCTGGGCGAACTGGAAGGACACCTGGAAGGACCTTGAGAGCAAGTATGGGCTCAAGCACATGGATACCGACATGAGTTCGGCCCAGGAGCTGGCCAAGTTCAAGGCCGAGAAGGACAACGCCAGCGCCGACATCGGCGACGTCGGCGCCGCCTTCGGCCCCATCGCCGTGCAGCAGGGCGTCAGCCAGCCGTACAAGCCGAGCACCTGGGAACAGATCCCGGCCTGGGCCAAGGACCAGGACGGCCACTGGGCGCTCGCCTACACCGGGACCATCGCCTTCATCGTCAACAAACAACTGGTGAAGGACGTACCGCACAGCTGGGCCGACCTGCTGCAGGGCAAGTACAAGGTCACCATCGGCGACGTCAGCGCTGCCGCCCAGGCGGTCAATGGGGTGCTCGCCGCGGCCATCGCCAACGGCGGCGACGAGAAGAACATCAAGCCGGGCCTGGAGTTCTTCGGCAAGATCGCCAAGCAGGGCCGCCTGTCGCTGACCAACCCGGTGATCGCCACCCTGGAAAAGGGCGAGGTCGAAGTCGGCATCGTCTGGGACTTCAACGGCCTCAGCTACCGCCAGCAGATCGACCCGGAGCGCTTCGAGGTGCTGATCCCCTCGGACGGCTCGGTGATCTCCGGCTACACCACCATCATCAACAAGTACGCCAAGCACCCGAACGCCGCCAAGCTCGCCCGCGAGTACATCTTCAGCGACGCCGGACAGATCAACCTGGCCAAGGGCAACGCGCGCCCGATCCGCGCCGAGAGCCTGACCCTGCCGGACGACGTGAAGGCCCAACTGCTGCCCAACGAGCAGTACGCCAAGGCCCAGCCGATCAAGGACGCCAAGGCCTGGGAGGAAACCTCCAAGCGCCTGCCGCGGCAGTGGCAGGAAGCGGTGATCATCAACATGCAGTGACGCGGAGCGCGGCCGCCCTCGCCGGCGGCCGCCCCGCATCGACGGATACCCCGAATGCGCCACGACGTCATCCTCGTCCTGCTGGACGGCCTCAACCACAGCGTCGCCCGCGACTGCATGGGGCATCTCCAGGCCCTCTGCGGCGCCGGCCGCGGCCAGTCGTACCGCCTGGAATGCGAGTTGCCTTCGCTGTCCCGGCCGCTCTACGAATGCATCCTCACCGGAGTGCCGCCGATCGATAGCGGCATCCTGCACAACGACGTGGTCCGCCTGAGCCAGGAACAGAGCCTGTTCCACTATGCCCGCGCGGCCGGCCTGAGTACCGCGGCAGCGGCCTACCACTGGGTCAGCGAACTGTACAACCGCGCGCCGTTCGACCCGGCCCGCGACCGCCACACCGACGACAGCGCACTGCCGATCCAGCGCGGACACTTCTACTGGAACGACCACTATCCGGACTCGCACCTGTTCGCCGATGCGGAAAGCCTGCGCCGCCGGCACGCACCGAACTTCATGCTGGTCCACTCGATGAACATCGACGACGCCGGGCACAGGCACGGCCTCGCCAGCCCCGCCTACCGCAACGCCGCGCGGCGCGCCGACGCGCTGCTGTCGGAATACCTGCACCAGTGGCTGGCGGCCGGCTACCAGGTGGCGATCACCGCCGATCACGGAATGAACGAGGACCGCAGCCACGGCGGCATCCTCGAGGAGGAGCGCGAGGTGCCGCTGTTCGTCTTCGGCGACGCCTTCAGCCGCGACGACCTGGCGCAACCGCTGCAGACCGACCTCTGCGGCACGCTCTGCGAAATCCTCGGCGCCGCCCACGACAAACCCGTCTGCCGGGAGCTGCTCGCCCCATGAAACGACTCTCCGGCAAATGGCTGGCGCTGCTGTTCCTGCTGCCCTTCGCGGCGTTCTTCGTGATTTTCCAGATAGCGCCGCTGGCCTGGGTCGCGCTGAACAGCCTGAAGGCCAGCGATGCCTGGAGCCTGGCCAACTACCTCGAGCTGTTCGGCTCGCCCTTCTACCGCCAGGCGATCCGCCATAGCCTGGAGATCGCCGGCTGGTCGAGCCTGCTCGGCCTGCTCATCGCGGTGCTCGGCAGCCATTCGCTGCGCCACGTCGACAGCCGCCTGCGCGACTTCGTCATGGCCTTCTCCAACATGACCAGCAACTTCGCCGGGGTACCGCTGGCGTTCGCCTTCATCATCCTGCTCGGCTTCAACGGCGCGCTGACCCTGTTGCTCAAGCAGGCCGGCTGGATCGACGACTTCAATCTCTACTCGAAGACCGGCCTGATAATCCTCTACACCTATTTCCAGATCCCCCTCGGGGTGATGCTGCTCTACCCGGCCTTCGACGCCCTGCGCGAGGACTGGCGCGAGTCCGCCGCGCTGCTCGGCGCCAACGGCTGGCAGTACTGGCGACACATCGGCATCCCGGTGCTGACCCCGGCACTGCTGGGCACCTTCGTCATCCTCCTGGCCAATGCCCTCGGCGCCTACGCCACGGTGTACTCGCTGACCACCGGCAACTTCAACGTGATCCCGATCCGCATCGGCGCGCTGGTCGCCGGCGACGTGTTCCCCGACCCGAACATGGCCAGCGCCCTGGCCATGGTGCTGGTCGGCCTGATGACCCTGATCACCCTGGTCCACCAATGGCTGCTGCGCAGGAGCTACCATGTCGCGCGCTGATCGACGTCCTGCCGCGCTCTACCATCGCCTGGTGGTCTGCGCGCTGTTCCTGATCCTGGTCCTGCCGCTGGCGGCGACCCTGCTCTACTCGCTGGCCACCCAGTGGTCGGCGACCCTGCTGCCGGACGGCCTGACCCTGAAGTGGTACCTGACGCTGTGGAGCGACCAGCGCTTCCTGCTGGCCTTCGCCCGCTCGCTGCTGGTCTGCTTCGGCGCCCTGGCGTTCAGCGTGTTGCTGATCCTGCCGCTGATGTTCGTCATCCACTACCACTTCCCGCGCCTGGACGGCGTGATGAACGTGCTCATCCTGCTGCCCTTCGCGGTGCCGCCGATCGTCTCCTCGGTGGGCCTGCTGCAACTCTATGCCAGCGGGCCGCTGGAAATGATCGGCACGCCCTGGGTGCTGGTCGGCTGCTACTTCACCATCGCCCTGCCGTTCATGTACCGGGCGATCACCAACAACCTGCAGGCGATCAACCTGCGCGACCTGATGGACGCCGCCCACCTGCTCGGCGCCAGCACCTGGAAGGCGGCGCTGCTGGTCGTGCTGCCGAACCTGCGCAAGGGCGTGATGGTGGCCCTGCTGCTGTCGTTCTCCTTCCTCATCGGCGAATTCGTCTTCGCCAACCTGCTGGTCGGTACCCGCTACGAGACCCTGCAGGTGTTCCTCAACAACATGCGCAACAGCAGCGGCCACTACACCAGCGCAGTGGTGGTCTCCTACTTCGTGTTCGTCCTGGTCCTGACCTGGGCGGCCAACCGACTGAACAAGGACAAGGCCTGATCATGTCGTTCGTCAGCGTCGAACAGCTCGACAAGAGCTACGGTGCCACCAGCATCTTCCGCGATATCGACTTCGCCGCCGCCCGCGGCGAGTTCGTCACCCTGCTCGGCCCCAGCGGCTGCGGCAAGTCCACCCTGCTGCGCTGCATCGCCGGGCTGACCGAGGTCGACAGCGGGCGCATCCTCATCGACGGCGAGGATGTGGTGCCTTTGCCGCCGCAGAAGCGCGGGATCGCCATGGTGTTCCAGAGCTACGCGCTGTTCCCCAACATGACCGTGCAACAGAACGTCGCCTTCGGCCTGCGCATGCAGAAGGTGCCGGCGGCGGAACTGAAGCAGCGGGTCGCCGAAGCCATCGAACTGGTGGAACTGGGCGAGTACGCCGCACGCTACCCGCACCAACTCTCCGGCGGCCAGTGCCAGCGGGTGGCGCTGGCCCGCTCGCTGGTGACGCGCCCGCGCCTGCTGCTGCTCGACGAGCCGCTGTCGGCCCTCGACGCGCGCATCCGCAAGCACCTGCGCGAACAGATCCGCCGCATCCAGCAGGAGCTGGGGCTGACCACGGTGTTCGTCACCCATGATCAGGAAGAAGCGCTGACCCTGTCCGACCGCATCGTCCTGATGAACGCCGGACGCATCGTCCAGAGCGGCGACGCGGAGACCCTCTACACCGCGCCGGAAAACGCCTTCGCCGCCGGCTTCATCGGCAACTACAACCTGCTCGACGCCGAACAGGCCAGTCGCCTGCTCGGCCAGCCCTGCGCGCAACAGGTGGCGATCCGCCCGGAATCCCTGCGCCTGGGCAACGAACCGAGCGAAGGCGTGCCGGCGCTGGTACGCTCGCACAGTCTGCTCGGCAACGTGATCCGTTACCGCGTCGAGGCCGCCGGGGTGGAACTCACCGTCGACGTCCTCAACCGCAGCGCAGACCGCCTGTATCCGGCCGGCAGTCAGCTGACGCTGGTCATCGATCGCAACAGTATTCGAGAGGTAGCTTGATGAGCCTGGTGATCTTCGACCTGGACGAGACCATGATCCACGGCGACTGCTCCAGCCTGTGGAGCCAGCGCATGGCGAGTCTCGGCTGGGTCGACGAATCCTTCGTCCGCCGCGACGCCGAACTGATGGAGCAGTACGCCGAAGGCAAGCTGTCCATGGACCTGTACATGGACTACACCCTGCAACCGCTGATCGGTCGCAGCGTCGAGGAAGTCGAGCGGGAAGTGGAGGCCTACGTCGAGGAGGTCATCGAGCCGCTGATCTACAGCGACGCCTGCGCCTGCCTGGCGCGCCACCGCAGCGCCAACGACCGGGTGCTGATCGTCTCCGCATCCGGGGTGCACCTGGTCAAGCCGATCGCGGCGCGGATCGGCGTCGACGAAGTCCTCGCCATCGATCTCGAAGTGCTCGACGGACACTACACCGGCCGCACCCTTGGCACCCTCACCTATCGCGAAGGCAAGGTATTGCGTCTGCTCGACCTGCTGGAAGGAGACGATCGCCAACTGGCCGACGCCTGGTTCTATTCGGACTCGCGCAACGACCTGCCGCTGCTGAAGCTGGTCGGCCATCCGAACACGGTCAATCCGGACCCGACCCTGCTCGCCTACGCCAAGGAAATGGGCTGGCCGGTCAACGCCTGGCGCTGACAGGCTCGCCGCGAAAGCGCGAGCGGATCGCGCTTTCCATCGCCTCGACGGTGCCGAAGCGGCTCCTCAGGCCAGCGATGGGTCCACCACCAGCACGACCTTGCCCTGCACCTGGTTGCTCGCCAGCGCCTCGAACGCCGCCTCGGCGTCGCCGATCGGGAAGGTTCGCTCCAGCTGCGCACGGAGTTTCCCGGCGGAGAACAATGGCCAGACCTTCAATCCCAGCTCGGCAATCAGTTGCGCCTTGAAATCGGTATCGCGGGTACGCAGGGTCGAGCCGGTCAACTGGATGCGCTTGCCTAGCAGTTGTGCCAGGTCCAGTTGCGCCTCGCGGCCGCCCATCAGGCCGATGATCACCCAGCGCCCGTCGCTCCGCAGCAGCTCCAGGTTCAACCCGGCATAGCGGGCACCGACCGGGTCGAGGATCACGTCGAACGGGGCGAAATCGCGCAGCGATTCCAGGCTCTGCTTGCGCAGCGCGCCACCGGCGGCGCCCAGGGATTCGCAGTAGGCCAGGCGTTCGGCAGAACCGACGCTGACCCAGCAGGGGTTGCCGAACGCCTTGCACAATTGGATGCCGGCCGAACCGACGCCGCTGGCGCCGGCGTGCAGCAGCACTTTCTCGCCGGGCTGCAACGCCGCCAGTTGGAACAGGTTCAGCCAGGCCGTGGCGTAGACCTCCGGAATCCCCGCCGCCTCCGCCAGGCTCAGCCCTGCCGGGACCGGCAGTACGTGGCGCGCGTCCACCACCACTTCCTCGGCCATGCCGCCGCCGGCGAGCAGCGCGCAGACCCGGTCGCCGACCTGCCAGGTGCTGCCCGCGCCCACCTCGCTGACCACACCCGCACACTCGAGCCCCAGCGCCGGGCTGGCGCCGGGTGGCGGCGGGTAGAGCCCGGCCTTCTGCAACAGGTCGGCGCGGTTGAGTCCGGCGGCCGCCACGCGGATGCGGATTTCGCCCTGACCGCAGGACGGGGCGGCGATTTCCGACCACTCGACACGACCTTCGATACCTTGCAATGCGTTCACGCTGCCTCCATAGTGGGGTTGTCACGGCCCGATCACCCAGAGTCGGGCTTTTTGCATTGCGCCAAGGGAACCCGGCGCCGGCTAATAAGGCCTAATATGCGTCATTACTCCGCGATCAGTCGAATCAGCATGAAGCGTTTTCTGCCCCGTACCGCCCTGTTGCTCCTCCTCGGCGCCAGTTCGCTGCCGCTGTTCGCCTCGACCGCCGTCTCCGTCGGCAGCGCCCAGAATTCCTGGGACAGCCTGCAGCCGGACCGCGAGCAGGTCATCGCCAGCCTCAACGTGGTGGAGCTGCTCAAGCGGCACCACTACAACAAGCCGCCGCTGAACGATGAACGCTCGGCCAAGATCTACGACAGCTACCTGAAGATGCTCGATCCGGCGCGGATGTACTTCACCGCCGGCGACATCGCCGAGTTCGATCGCTGGCGCAACAGGTTCGACGACTTCCTCAAGAGCGGCGATCTCGATCCCGGCTTCGTCATCTACAAGCGTCACCTCGACCGCCTGAAAAGCCGTCTCGACTACGCCCTGGCGATGCTCGACAAGGGCGTCGACAAGATCGACTTCAGCGTCGACGAGAGCCTGCTGATCGACCGCGAGAAGGCCCCCTGGGCGAAGGACACCGCAGAGCTCGACGACCTCTGGCGCAAGAAGGTGAAGGACGAGGTCCTGCGCCTGAAGATCACCGGCAAGGACGACAAGGCGATCCAGGAACAGCTCACCAAGCGCTACAAGAACCAACTGTCGCGCCTGAAGCAGACCCGCAGCGAAGACATCTTCCAGGCCTACATCAACGCCTTCGCCCAGTCCTACGATCCGCACACCCAGTACCTGTCGCCGGACAACGCGGAAAACTTCGACATCAACATGAGCCTCTCGCTGGAAGGCATCGGCGCGGTGCTGCAGAGCGACAACGACTACGTCAAGGTCGTACGCCTGGTGCCGGCCGGTCCGGCGGCGAAGAGCAAGCAGATCGCCACCTCCGACAAGATCATCGGCGTCGCCCAGGGCAAGGGCGAAATGGTCGACGTGGTCGGCTGGCGCCTGGATGAAGTGGTCAAGCTGATCCGCGGGCCGAAAGGTTCCCAGGTACGCCTGGAAGTGATTCCGGCGAGCAACGCGCCGAACGACCAGACCAGCAAGATCGTCGCCATCACCCGCGAGGCGGTGAAGCTGGAGGACCAGGCGGCGAAGAAATCCATCATCAAGGTCGACCACGAAGGCCGCAGCTACAAGCTCGGCGTGATCGACCTGCCGGCCTTCTACCTGGACTTCAAGGCCTACCGCGCCGGCGACCCGAACTACAAGAGCACCACCCGCGACGTGAAGAAGCTGGTCGCCGAGTTGCAGAAGGACAAGGTCGACGGCATCGTCCTCGACCTGCGCAACAACGGCGGCGGCTCCCTGCAGGAAGCCACCGAGCTGACCGGCCTGTTCATCGACCAGGGCCCGACCGTGCTGGTGCGCAACAGCGACGGCCGCGTCGACGTGCTCAACGACGACGAAGGCAAGGCCTTCTATACCGGCCCGCTGGCCGTGCTGGTCAACCGTCTCTCGGCCTCCGCCTCGGAGATCTTCGCCGGCGCCATGCAGGACTACCACCGCGCGCTGATCCTCGGTGGACAGACCTTCGGCAAGGGCACCGTGCAGACCATCCAGCCGCTCAACCACGGCGAACTGAAGCTGACCCTGGCGAAGTTCTACCGTGTCTCCGGGCAGAGCACCCAGCATCAGGGCGTGATCCCGGACATCAGCTACCCGTCCATCGTCGACGACAAGGAAATCGGCGAAAGCGCCCTGCCCGACTCGATGCCCTGGGACACCATCCGCCCGGTGGTGAAGGACGAGGCCAACCCGTTCAAGCCGTTCCTCGCGCAACTCAAGGCCCAGCACGACGCGCGCACCGAGAACAACGCCGACTTCGTCTACGCCCGCGAGCGCCTGGCGCTGGCCCAGGAGCTGATGAAGGAGAAGACCGTCAGCCTGAACGAGGCCAAGCGCCGCGCCCAGCAGACCAGCATCGAGAACCGCCAGTTGGCCATGGAGAACGCCCTGCGCAAGTCCAAGGGCCAGGAGCCGCTGAAGGAACTCAAGCGCGAGGACGAGAACGCCCTGCCGGAAGAGGACGACAAGACCAAGCCGCAGGACGACGCCTACCTCACCGAGTCCGGGCACATCCTGCTGGACTACCTGAACCTCAACTCGGCGGTGGCCAAGCACTGAGTTCAGCGGGAGCGTCATAAAACAGTCACGGGACTGTCGTGAAATACGGGGCCGGTTGCACAACCGGCCCTTTTTCATTGCGACGAGAGCGTTCCATGACCGTCACCGAGCAGTTGAGCGCCCTGGACAGCATCCTGGCCCACGGCGACCTGCACTGCCTGTTCCAGCCCATCCTCTCGCTTTCCGAACGGCGTCTGGTCGGCTACGAAGCGCTAACCCGCGGTCCGTCCAACAGCCCGCTGCACTCGCCCCTGGCGTTGTTCGCCGTGGCCCGCCAATGCGGACGGCTGAGCGAACTGGAACTGCTCTGCCGACAACGCGCCTTCAGCCGCTTCCGCGACATCCAGGGCGACGCCATGCTGTTCCTCAACGTCTCTCCGGAGTCCCTCCTCGAAGCCGGCCATCCGCCCGGCCGCACCCTGCAATTGCTGCAACAGCTGGGGATCTCGCCGAACCGGGTGGTGATCGAACTGACCGAACAGACCCCCATCGACGACTTCGACCTGCTCGACACCGCGCTGCACCACTATCGCGCCATGGGCTTCTCCATCGCCCTCGACGACCTCGGCGCTGGCTACTCCAGCCTGCGCCTGTGGTCGGAACTGCGTCCGGACTACGTGAAGATCGACCGCCACTTCGTCGACGGCATCCACCTGGACACCGTGAAACGCGAGTTCGTCGGCTCCATCCTGAAGATGGCCCGAGCCTCTCGCGCCCAGGTCATCGCCGAAGGCATCGAACTGCCCGAGGAACTGGCGGTGCTTAGCGAGATGGGGGTCGACCTGGTGCAAGGCTATCTGTTCGGCCGCCCGCAGGAACACCCGGCGAGCGACGTACAACAGATGCTGCCCAGCGCTGGCGCCCCCAGCCAGTCTTCCAGCGACGAGCACGGCGACCTGCGTGCGCTGCTGCTGGAACAGCGCGCGGTCGACGTTCGCACCTCGACCCAGGAAGTGGTGGAAATCTTCCGCCGCCAGGCCAACCTGAACTCCCTGGCGATCCTCGACGAAGAGGGGCGTCCCATCGGCATCGTCCATCGCCACGCGCTCACCGACGCCTTGCTCCGGCCCTTCGCCTGCGACCTGTTCCTGCGCAAGCCGATCAGCCGCCTGATGAGCGACGATTTTCTCGCCGTGGAACTCGGCCAGACCCTGCAGCAGGTCAGCCGCCTGCTGACCAGCCGCGCACGCCAGCGTATCGAGGAAGATTTCATCGTCACCCGCGGCGGGCACTATGCGGGCATGGGCCGGGTGATCGACGTGCTCAGGCTGATCACCGAGGAAAAGCTCCAGCAGGCGCGGCACGCCAATCCGCTCACCTTGCTTCCCGGCAACGTGCCGATCCAGCAATGCCTCGAACGCCTGCTGCAACAAAGGCGCGAGGCGGTGATCTGCTACATCGACATCGACAGCTTCAAACCCTTCAACGATCTCTACGGCTACGCCCGCGGCGACGAGGTCCTGCTGTGCCTGGCACAGTGCCTGAGCGAACGGATCGACCCGGGCAGCGACTTCGTCGGCCATATCGGCGGTGACGACTTCATGCTGGTGCTCGGCCCCGAGGACTGGCGCACACGGATCGACCGGTTGCTGGAAACCTTCCAGAGCCAATGCCGGCGCTTCTACAGCCGCGAGCACCTGGAAGCCGGCTGTTTCGTTGCGCACAACCGCCATGGCCAGCGCGAGGAGTACCCGCTGCTGTCATTGTCCGTCGGCGTGGTGCATCTACCGGCCGAAGCCTGCCAGGGAATGGATGCCGCGCACCTGGCGACGCTGGCCTCCGAAGCCAAGCGCCAGGCCAAGGCGGTGCCAGGCTACAGCCTGCACCTGATCGAGGCCGCCTGAACCGTTCGTTCAGCTAGAGACCGAGCGCGGACGCCCGTTGCGCATAGTACTCGGCGCGCTCGCTGTCCGGCGCCAGGCCCGGGCCTCCATCGCGGTAGAGTTCCGCCAGCTTGCGCGCCGCCAGCGGGTGGCCCGCCTCTGCCGCTAGTGCCCAGTGGCGGCTGGCTGCCAGCGCGTCGGGCGCTTGCCGGCTGTCGCCCTTGAGCGCCTGCACGCCGAGCTGGTAGGCCGCTTTCCCATCGCCCGCGCTGGCAGCCAGGCGCAGCAGGCGCAGGCCCTCCTCGCGCGCGCCGAAGCCCTGTCCACGGAACAGCAGCAGGTGACCGTAGAACGCCTGGGCGTCGCGGTGTCCGAGGTTGGCCATGCGCGAGAACTGCCCCTGCATCCACTGCCAGGCTCGCGGCTGCTTGACCAGCCAGGGCCAGCCCAGCAACTGCCGAGCCACGCCGTAACCGAGGCGGGCGCGCAGGCGCCAGATCCATTCAGAGTTCATCGGGATACTCGAATTCGAAGACACGGACCACTTCCGCCGCATGCCAGCCAGCCGCGGCCGGGCCGTCCGGCGGACCGGAAAAACGCCCGAGGCGCTCCACGCACTCGAAGAAACCGGTGCGTGGCAAGCGGCTTGCGCCCTGGCTGATGACCAGCGAACTGCGCAACGGACGCCCCGAGCGCGCATCCAGCGATGCCAGGTGCTCGAGAGCCGCGGTGAGGGTGGTCATCGCCGGAGTCGGCAGTTGCAGGCGCTCGATCAGCGCCCGGTAGGTGAGCAGATGACGCTGGCGACGCGCATCCTCGATTTCCAGCAGCAGGCTATCCCAGTGTTTACGGCTGATCAGCACACTCAAGGTCAGGCCCCCGTCGCTTTGCCCAGCACACGCTCCAGGGCGAACAGGATGGCCTCGCTGGCCTCGCGTTCGCCGCGTTCGATCATCGCCATGTAGGAAGGGCTGATACCGACCTCCCGGGCCACCTGTTCCAGGCTCAGGCCGCGCGCCTCGCGGCGCTCCAGCAGACTCGCGGAAGGCGGCGCCGGCGCGGTCGTCTCCACCGCGACACTGGCGGCCGGGCGACCGGCGGCGGCCAGCAACGCCTGGTATTCGGCCCAGGGCAACACCGCGTATTCCGCCTCGCCGTCTCGCGTGATCACTTGGACATTCATGTCGGTCTCCTTGCAAGCCGCCATCTTATCAGGCACCGCGCCGCTGCGGACTGGCTATACTGCTGCCCTGGTCACACAGTCTGCCTGGTGGAGGAGCCCACGGGTGCGCCGGAGAAGTCTTGGTTTGTGCATCCTGCTGGGAGTCGGACAGGCCTTCGCCGGCGAGCTGCGCTGGGGCTTCAGCCCCGCCGACGGCATGCCCTACGTGGACATCGTCGATCACCAGCTGCAAGGCGGCTTCACCCGCCAGTTGGGGGAGCGGGTCGCGCAGCGGCTGGGATTGTCGCTGCGTTTCGTAGAAACGCCGAACCGAAGGATCGACGGCTTCATGGCCAGCGGACATATTCACGTGATCTGCAACTCCAACCCCGGATGGGATAGCAAACCCGAACGCTACCATTGGTCTCCCGCCCTCTTCGAAGAGCAGGACGTCCTGCTGCAGCGCGACGACCGTCCGGCGATCCGCGACTTCGCCGAGCTGCGCGGCAAGACCCTGGGTACAAGTCTAGGCTATGTCTACGCGGACGATCTCATGCAGGCCTTCGCTGCCGGGGAAATTCGCCGCGAAGATACCCGCGACCTGGCCAGTCGCGTGCAGATGCTCAAGCGTTCGCGCCTGGACGCCGCGGTGGACATGCGCCGCCCGCTGCTCTACCTGACGCGCCAGCATCCCGAGCTGGGCCTGAGCGTCAGTCCGCTGGTACTGCAGAGCTATCGGATGCACTGCATCTATGGCGGACAACTGCCGGTCCCCGTCGAAAGTATGGACCGGGTGCTCGACGAGATGGTCAGGGACGGCAGCATCGAGCGCCTGCTGGAAAACAGCCTGCGACCCCCTCAGGAACCCTGAACGCGCTCCGCCCTGGGAGCCGGCAGCTCTCGCAGCGCCTGCTGCGTCTCGACGCCCTGGGCGTCGCGCCAGACCTTGAAGGCATCCAGCTCGGACTGCCAGCGACGCACTACCCAGGCCAGGACGGCGAGATCGTCGAGCAAGCCGACACCGAAGATGAAGTCGGGGACGATATCCACCGGCGAAAGGAAATAGGCCAGCGCCGCGATCACCGAGAGCAACGCCTGGCGGCTGAGTCCGCGGTATTCGCCGCGAACCCAGGCCACCAGCAGTTCCTGCAGCAGGCGCAGGTCGCTCTTCACCAGCTTCAGGCGCGAGCGCTTGCGTGCTACCGCAATCAACAAGGCGGGCACCCGGCCACGGGCCAGGAAACGTTCCGCGATCCCCAGGTAACGACTGAATCCTCGTGGTGCATCCATCCTTCCACCTCGCTCAAGCGCTTGCCGCCGAGGCTCTCCGGGTTATCCACGCATACTGTGGATAACCTTGTGAACAGCCCCCCCTTCCGTCGGCGAGAAGCCCGTCGCTACAGGCTTTCCGACAGATCGGACACTTTTTAGACAATGCTCTAAAAGCATTGAAAATCAAGGGTTTGACCTAGCGCAACGGACAACCCGAGGTCAATACCGTAGGTCGGGTCGACGTGCGACAAATGTGTGCATAAGGGTAACACCGGCCGTGCCCTCGACCTGTTTTCAGACCCTCGCGGCAGCGCCTGGGTTCAGCCGAATCCGCAAATGAAAACGCCCCGTCATGGACGGGGCGTTTCATGCATCGCGGCGGAAGAATTACTTCTTCGCGTCCGCCTTGGCTTCGGGCTGCGCTGCGGCACCGGCCTCGGGCTCCGCGTCCGGCTTGGACGGATCCTTGATGCCGAGCAGTTCCATGTCGAAGACCAGTACCGAGTTGGCCGGGATCGCCGGGCTCGGGCTCTGCGCGCCGTAGGCCAGCTCGCTGGGGATGTACAGCTTGATCTTCTCGCCGACGTGCATCAGTTGCAGGGCTTCGACCCAACCCGGGATCACGCCGCTGACCGGCAAGTCGATCGGGCTGCCGCGCTCGATGGAGCTGTCGAAGACGGTGCCATCGGTCAGGCGGCCTTCGTAGTGGACGGTCACCACGTCGGTGGCCTTCGGTTGCGGGCCATCGGCCTTCTTCACGATTTCGTACTGGAGGCCGGAAGCGGTGGTGGTCACGCCGTCGCGCTTGCCGTTTTCCTCGAGGAACTTCTTGCCGGCCTTGGCGTTTTCGTCGCCGATGGCGGCCATGCGCTCCTCGGCACGTTTCTGCAGGAAGGCGAAGGCTTCGGTCAGCTCTTCATCGGTGAGCTGCTGCTTCTTCTTGCCGAGGGCGTCTTCGATGCCCTTGGCGACGGCTTTCGAATCCAGGTCGTCCATGCCTTCCTGGGACAGGCTCTTGCCCATGTTCAGGCCGATACCATAGGAAGCTTTCTGCGCCGGGGTCTTCAACTCAACGTTGGTCTGCGAATCGCAGCCGGAGAGAACCAGACCGACCAGTGCGATCGCTGCTGCCAACCGATGTTGTTTCATGCTGAGTCCTTTAATCTGTTCGCCGCTCGGGCATATTCGATGAAGCCGCGAGCTTAGCAGGCTGTCGCGACCAGTGGCTATGGGCAATAGGAACAGGTGCGCGCGGATAAGTTCAAGGCCGAACTTTCCGAAAAATGAAGGAGATAGCAGAACGAACGCGTGGAACGAGGACAGAAGAACAGCGGAAAGGAAGCGTCGAAAAACGTCGAATTATGAAGCGGGAAGGAAGCGCAAGAGATAAAGCGAAGGAAGGAAATGGCGCAGCGGACGGGACTCGAACCCGCGACCCCCGGCGTGACAGGCCGGTATTCTAACCGACTGAACTACCGCTGCGCGTAACTTGCGAGATTGGTGGGTGATGACGGGATCGAACCGCCGACCCTCTGCTTGTAAGGCAGATGCTCTCCCAGCTGAGCTAATCACCCTTCACTCTCGAAGTGGGGCGCATTCTACGGAGCGATTCGGCCCCTGGCAAGCCCCTCGATGAAAAAAATTTTCTGCCGTTCCAAGGAGTTAGCGACGGACCGGGGTTGGCCTGAGCCGCCAGCGGCGGAATAATGGGTCCTTTGTGCCCGGAGAGAACGACCCCATGTGGTTCCGCAATCTGCTCGTCTACCGCCTCACCCAGGATCTGCAACTGGATGCCGATTCCCTCGAGAAAGCCCTCGGCGAAAAACCCGCCCGCCCCTGCGCCAGCCAGGAGCTGACCACCTACGGCTTCACCGCGCCGTTCGGCAAAGGCCCGGACGCACCGCTGGTACACGTCAGCCAGGACTTCTTCCTGATCTCGGCACGCAAGGAAGAGCGCATCCTGCCGGGCAGCGTCGTGCGTGACGCACTGAAGGAAAAGGTCGACGAGATCGAAGCCCAGCAGATGCGCAAGGTCTACAAGAAGGAACGCGACCAGCTGAAGGACGAGATCGTCCAGACCCTGCTGCCGCGCGCTTTCATCCGCCGCTCCAGCACCTTCGCCGCGATCGCGCCGAGCCTCGGCCTGATCCTGGTCGACTCGGCCAGCGCGAAGAAGGCCGAAGACCTGCTCTCGACGCTGCGCGAAGCGCTCGGCTCCCTGCCGGTACGCCCGCTGAGCGTGAAGGTCGCGCCGACCGCGACCCTCACCGACTGGGTCAAGACCCAGGAAGCCGCCGGCGACTTCCACGTGCTCGACGAATGCGAGCTGCGCGACACCCACGAGGACGGCGGCGTGGTCCGTTGCAAGCGCCAGGACCTGACCAGCGAGGAAATCCAGCTGCATCTCACCGCCGGCAAGCTGGTCACCCAGTTGTCCCTGGCCTGGTCGGACAAGCTGTCCTTCGTCCTCGACGACAAGCTGGCGGTCAAGCGCCTGCGCTTCGAAGACCTGCTGCAGGAGCAGGCGGAAAAGGACGGCGGCGAAGACGCCCTCGGCCAGCTCGATGCCAGCTTCACCCTGATGATGCTGACCTTCGCCGAATTCCTTCCGGCGCTCTTCGAGGCCCTCGGCGGCGAAGAAATCCCCCAGGGCGTCTGACGCCCCGCTCTCCCGGCGGCGCCCGCCGCTGGGAGAGTCGCGCCCGGCATGGCAGACTGGCGGCCGTCCAATAACAAGGAAAGCCCATGCATGCCCTGACCGCCCTGAGCCGTTTCGTCAGCGCCAGCTTCCCGTTCTGGGTCCTGCTGTTCGCCATCCTCGCCTTCTTCCGGCCGGCCTGGTTCCTCCCGCTCACCGTCGCCATCGCGCCGCTGCTCGGCCTGGTGATGTTCGGCATGGGCCTGACGCTCAAGGGCGAAGACTTCCGCGAGGTCGCCCGGCACCCCATACGGGTGCTGATCGGCGTGCTGGCCCAGTTCGTCATCATGCCCGGCCTGGCCTGGTTGCTCTGTCGCCTGTTGCAGTTGCCGGCGGAGATCGCGGTGGGCGTGATCCTGGTCGGCTGCTGCCCCGGCGGCACCGCTTCCAACGTGATGACCTGGCTGTCCCGTGGCGATGTCGCCCTGTCGGTGGCGATCACCTCGGTGACCACCCTGCTCGCCCCGCTGGTCACGCCGGCGCTGGTCTGGCTGCTGGCCTCGGCCTGGCTGCCGGTGTCATTCGCGGCGATGTTCCTGTCGATCCTCCAGGTGGTGCTGGTGCCCATCGCCCTCGGCCTGCTGGCACAGCGCCTGCTCGGCGAGCGCACCCGGCAGGTGGCGGAGGTGCTGCCGCTGGTCTCGGTATTCAGCATCGTGGTGATCATCGCCGCGGTGGTGGCCGCCAGCCAGGCGCGGATCGCCGAGTCCGGCCTGCTGATCATGGCCGTGGTGATGCTGCACAACGGCTTCGGCCTGTCGCTCGGCTATCTCACCGGCAAGCTGACCGGCATGCCGCTGGCGCAGCGCAAGGCCCTGGCCATCGAAGTCGGCATGCAGAACTCGGGGCTCGGCGCGGCGCTGGCCAACGCCCATTTCTCGCCCCTGGCAGCGGTGCCCAGCGCGCTGTTCAGCGTCTGGCACAATCTCTCCGGTTCGCTGCTGGCCGCCCTGTTCCGGCGTATGGAAGATACGCCGCGTTGAACTGGGTCCCGGTCGGGAAGCCTTGTCCCGACCGATGAACCATGCAAAATACCGCACGCAGTGAGGACGACCTCACCACCCGCCTCCGGCCGGTGATCGAACGGGGACGGCCCCGCCACCCGTTGCCCTGGAGATCGCCATGTCCTGGATCATCCTGTTTTTCGCCGGCCTGTTCGAAGTGGGCTGGGCCGTTGGTCTGAAATACACCGAAGGCTTCAGCAAGCCGCTTCCCACGGTCCTCACGGCGCTCGCCATGCTGGTCAGCCTGGGCCTGCTCGGCCTGGCCATGAAGCACCTGCCGCTGGGCACCGCCTATGCCGTCTGGACCGGGGTCGGCGCGGTCGGCACGGTAATCGCCGGGATCGTCCTGTTCGGCGAATCCATGGCATTGCTGCGCCTGGCCAGCGTCGCGCTGATCGTCTGCGGACTGGTCGGCCTCAAGCTGAGCCATTAGACATCCATCGAATATGCTCCGAGGGGTATCGCTTTCCGCAGTTTTATCGCGTACTCTGCGACCACTGTGCTTGCTTGGGTCACAGTGAATCGTGACCTGGTGTGGTAGATCTCGGTCCGCTCATCGCCTCGGCTCCTCGTACTCTTTGCAACTCAGTACCTACCGGCTCGGATATTTCCGTCGCCGCAATCAACTTTGTTTCAGGAGTTACACCATGTCGAATCGTCAGAACGGCACCGTAAAATGGTTCAACGACGCCAAAGGCTTCGGCTTCATCACCCCGGAAAGCGGTAACGACCTGTTCGTTCACTTCCGTTCCATCCAGGGCACCGGCTTCAAGAGCCTGCAGGAAGGCCAGAAGGTTTCCTTCGTGGTCGTCAACGGCCAGAAAGGCCTGCAAGCCGACGAAGTACAAGTTATCTAACTTGTAGTTCGCCAAAAAAAGCCCCGGCATCGCCGGGGCTTTTTCGTTTCTGCGGATCGATCAACGAGCTTCGCCGCGCAAGCTCGTCACCCGCGCCTGCAGGTCGAGGCGCTCCACCGCCCCCGGCGCCACCGATTCGCCGGCCACCAGGCTTACCCGCGACCACAGGCGGCGGAAGAAGCCCTTGTTCGGGTCGCGGCTGAAGAAGCTGCCCCACAGGCCCTGCAGCGCCATGGGGATCACCGGAACCGGGGTTTCCTCGATGATCCGCTCGATCCCGGCGCGGAACTCATTCATCTCGCCGTCGGCGGTCAGCTTGCCCTCAGGGAAGATGCACACCAGCTCCCCGTCCCTCAGGTAGTCGGCGATGCGCTGGAAGGCTCGTTCGTAGATCCCTTCGTCCTCGTGGCGCGCCGCTATGGGCACCGCGCCGGCGGTGCGGAAGACGAAGTTGAGCACCGGCAGCGAGAAGATCCTGTAGTACATGACGAAGCGCACCGGCCGCCGGATCGAGCCGGCGATCAGCAGCGCGTCCACGTACGAGACGTGGTTGCACACCAGCACCGCCGCTCCCTCGTCCGGGATCGCCTCCAGATTCACATGCCGGACCCGGTACATGGTGTGGCTGAGCAGCCAGACCAGGAAGCGCATGGTGAATTCCGGGACGATCTTGAAGATGTACACGTTCACTGCGACGTTCATCAGCGACAGAGCGAGAAAAAGCTGCGGGATCGACAGCTTGGCGACGCTGAGGAAGAGGATCGAGACCAGCGCCGCGGCGACCATGAACAAGGCGTTGAGGATGTTGTTGGCGGCGATCACCCGGGCCCGCTTGTCTTCGTCGGTGCGCGCCTGGATCAGGGCGTACAGCGGTACGATGTAGAAGCCGCCGAAAATGCCGATGAACAGGATGTCGGCCAGCACCGCCCAGGTCTCATGGTGGCGCAGCACCGCCAGCCAGTCGTAGGGCGCCTCGCCTGGGGGAATGCCGCCGGCGTGCCACCAGAGGAGGATGCCGAAGACGGTCAGGCCGATCGAGCCGAACGGCACCAGGCCGATCTCCACCTTGCGACCGGAAAGCTTCTCGCACAGCATCGAGCCCAGCGCGATGCCCACCGAGAACACGGTGAGGATCAGGGTCACCACGCTTTCGTCGCCGTGCAGCCATTCCTTGGCGAAGGTCGGGATCTGCGTCAGGTAGACCGCGCCGAGGAACCAGAACCAGGAGTTGCCCACCAGCGAGCGCGAGACCGCCGGGCGCTGGCCGAGCCCCAGGCGGAGGATGCTCCAGGACTGGGCGAAGATGTTCCAGTCGAGCTTCAACCCCGGCAGCGCCGCCGCCGCTCGCGGAATGCCGCGGCTGGCCAGGTAGCCGCAGGCGGCCACCAGCACCACCGCGGTGGCCACCGCCGCCGCGTAATGCGCATGGGACATCAGCACGCCGGCGCCGATGGTGCCGGCCAGGATCGCCAGGAAGGTGCCCATCTCCACCAGCGCGTTGCCGCCGACCAGTTCGTCCTCGTGCAGGTGCTGGGGCAGGATCGAATACTTCACCGGGCCAAATAGCGCCGAGTGGGTGCCCATGGCGAACAGCGCGACGAACATCAGCGGCAGGCTGCCGAAGACGAAGCCGGCAGCGCCGACCAGCATGATGCCCACCTCGGCCAGCTTCAGCGCGCGCATCAGCGCGTCCTTGTTGTACTTCTCGCCGAACTGTCCGCCCAGTGCCGAGAACAGGAAGAACGGCAGGATGAACAGCAGCGCGCAGAGGTTGACCAGCAGACTGCGGTCGCCGCTGACGCTGAGGTGATAGAGGATGGCGAGGATCAGCGACTGCTTGAAGATGTTGTCGTTGAAGGCGCCGAGCAGCTGGGTGATGAAGAACGGCAGGAAACGCCGCTTGCCCAGCAGGGCGAATTGCGAATGTTGGGTCATCGTCCTTGTTACCTTGCGTGGCCGCCGAAAGGAAGCCCGTCATCGATTGGACTGCATGGACCGCGGATCAGGCCACAGCGTTCCGATGGAAATTCCGCGCCCATCATAGAACAGGCGTCCGCGTTGCCGCAGGACGCCTGTCGTCGGACGATGCGCCAAGTCGCATCCGAATATTCAGAAACCGACGCTGGCCTGCATGAACAGCGTTCGCGGCTGACCCACGTAGATTCCCGAATTGTTGTCGCTGGAGCGGGTGAAATACTGCTTGTCGAACAGGTTCTTCACCCCGAGGCCGAGCTTCAGGTTCGACGCCTGCGGGCCGAAGTCGTAGCCGACGCGGGCATTCCAGGTCACGTAGCCGGGAATGTCGCCGTACTGGCCGTCGGCGCTGGGCTCGGTGATGTAGTTGTGGGTGAAGTTGCCCTGGCTGTCGGTGCTCAGCCCTGGCGCGCGCTGCATGGACTGGGCGAAGGCGTCGAGGTTGTAGGTCCAGTGGTCGACCTCGTAGCGCACCCCGGCGGTGGCCACCTGGCGCGAGTAGAGCGGCAGGTCGCGCCCCTTGAAGGAGGGAATGTCGCCTTCGTAGGTGGCGCGGGTATAGGTGAGGCTGCCGTAGACCGACAGGCCGTCCAGGCGCGGATCGAGAGCGGCGAAGTCATAGTGGCCGGAAGTCTCGATGCCCTGGTGCTTGGTGGCGCCGAGGTTGGTCCAGCCGACGTCGTTGCTGACGTACTGCAGCTCGTCGTCGAAGTCGATGTAGAACAGCGTGATCTCGCCGCCCCAGCTGCCGTTGTCGTAGCGCGTGCCCAGTTCGTAGGTCTTGGCCTTCTCCGGCTCCAGGCCGGCGGCGGTATCGTTGCCGCTGCCGCCCTGGCCGAGCTGGAAATACTGCAGGCTGCCGAACGATTCGGAGTAGTTGGCGAACAGCTTCCACTCGTCGCTCAAGTGATACATCAGGCTCAGCGCCGGCAGCGGTTCGTTGTAGTCCTTGCTGCGCTTCTTCTCCTGCACCGGCTTGCCGTTCAGGCCGAGCACCGGGCGGTCGCGCCAGTCGCTGTCGATCTTCTCGAAGCGGATGCCGGGAGTGATGGTCCAGTTGCCGACATCGATCTTGTCGTCGATGTAGAAGGCGCTGGCCTCGGTACCGCCGGTACGGTCCTGGTAGGTATGGCCGTCCGAGCCGGGACGCACGGTCGGCACATTGTCGACCAGGGCCAGTTGGCTGGCGCGCTCGTTCATCGCTTCCTTCAGGTAGCGGTAGCCGATGCCGATCTCCTGGGTGGTCGGGCCGGCGAAGAAGATCCGCGAGACCCGCGGCTCCACCGCGAACACATGGTAGTCGCGCGGGTACGAGGTGATGGTCCTGAGGTTGCGCGCGGCGATGCTGCTGCCGCGGAAACTGTCGCTGTAGTAGGTGAGCACCTCGAACTGGGTGAGGTCGTCGACCTGGCGGGTGTACTTCAGCGAGAAGTCCTTGCGCCGACCACGGAAGTTGTCCCAGTCGCGCACCGACTGGAAGGGATCGTCGTCGTACTGCGCCTGGGTCAGGCCGCCCGGCATATCGGCGTAGGCGTCGTAGTAGTGGAAGTTGGCCGCCAACTGGTCGCTGTCGGTGAGCTGCCAATGAGTCTTGAGCAGCACGTCATCGATATCGTTGTCGTTGTTGCCGTCGCGGTAGTCGGCGCCCTTCACCCCGGAATACAGCAGCGCCACGCCCAGGCCGTTGTCGGCGGTCCCGCCGAGGAACGCCTGGTTGAGCTTCTTCCAGCCGCCGTGGCCGGCATGCTCGATGGTGGTGCCGATTTCGCCGGAGAACTTCTCCGGAATCGCCCGGGTCACGAAGTTGATCACCCCGCCGACGTTCTGCGGGCCGTAGCGCACCGAGCCGGCGCCGCGCACGACGTCGATGCTCTCCAGGTTGCCGATGGACAGCGGCATCATCGACAGCTGCGGCTGGCCGTAAGGCGCCACCGCCGCCGGCACGCCGTCGATCATCACCGTCGAGCGCGGCGACAGGCGTGAAGTCAGGCCACGCACCCCGACGTTCAGGGAGATGTCGCTGCCGCCGGTACCGTTGTTGTCCTGCACTTGCACGCCGGGCACCTTGCGCAGCACGTCGCGGACGTTCTGCGCACCGCTCTCGAGCATTTCCCGACGACGCACCACGCTGCGCGCGCCGGGATGGTTCTGCACCACCGCCTGGTCGGCTTCGCCCAGCCAGTCGCCGACCACGGTGACCGTGCCCAGTTCCTTGGCTTCCTCTTCGGCCTGCGCCGCCTGCATGGACACACCCAGCGCGATGGCGACGGCCAGGCGCGACAACGAACTCACGGACGACATCGAGGCTCCCCCAGGGACGCAGGAAAAAGTGGGGCGCAAAATTACGGCAAATCGTAAAGAACGTAAATACAAATGATTTGCAAATGTGAGCTTGACTTATTCGTATGTCGTCAAGGACGAGCGCGCGCAGGCCGAGCGGTATTCACCCGGTGCCACCCCGTAGGCCTGCTTGAACTGGCGACCGAGGTGGCTCTGGTCGGCGAAGCCCAGCTCCAGGGCCACCTCCAGCGGCGCCCGGCCGCTCTTGAGCAGTGCCCTGGCCTGCTCCAGGCGGCGCTGCCTGAGCCAGGCGTGGGGCGGCATGCCGGTGGCGCGACGGAAGACCCGGGCAAAATGGAACGGGGACAGATTGACCGCCGCCGCCAGTTCCTCCAGCGAAGGCGGATCGAGCAACCGCGCCGCCAGCAGTTCGCGGGCGCGGGCCACCGCCAACGGCTCCTGCCCGGCCTTCGGCGCTTCTGGCAGGCGGGCGTGGCGACGGAACAGGGCGAGCATCGTCTCGCGCCAGCGGGTCTGGGTTTCCAGGCTGCCGGCATGCTCGGCCAGCAGGCGGTGCAAGTGGACGAAGGCGCGTGCCAGGGGCTGGTCGTGGATCACGCTGTCGGCGAAACGCGGCACGCCGCCATGATGGATTTCCAGCTCGTCGAGAATCCCGTCGATCTGCTCCATTTCCGGGTAGTAGCCGCGATAGAGCCAACCGGCATCATGGGCCTTGGAGCCGGTGTGCACTTCGTCGGGGTTGATCAGCACCATGCTGCCCAGCGGGGCCAGGTGCTCGCCGCCACGATGGCGGAAGCGCTGCGCGCCCTGCTCGATGATGACCAGGGCGAAGCTGCTGTGCACATGCGGCGCGAAGCGCTGCTCCACATAGCGCGCGTGCAGCAGTTCGACGCCGCCCAGTTCGGCGGCGCGCCAGAAATGCGTGTGTTCTCCGCTCGTCTCGTCCGGCACTGCCGTCTCCTCGTTCGCCCGTCCGGACGGGCCGCCCAGCATACCGCAGGAGCGACGGAACCGGCTTCAGCCGGTGAAGCTGGCTTCCAGCGCCGCCTTGACCTGCGGCCATTCGTGGTCGGTGATGCTGTAGACGAAGGTGTCGTCTAGCCGCCCGCCGGCCAGCCGCCGGTGGTTGCGCAGTACGCCCTCGCGCTGCGCGCCGAGTTTGTCGATGGCGCCCTGGGCGCGCAGGTTGCTCGCCGCCGTGCTGAGCTGCACGCGGACCATGCGCAGGTTGTCGAAGGCATGCTTGAGCATCAGGTACTTGATCATGCGGTTCAGGCCGCTGCCGTGCTGGGCCTGGTCGAGCCAGGTCCAGCCGATCTCGCAAGCCGGCAAGGCGGGAAGGAATTCGGCGAAGCGCGTGGTCCCGACCAGTTGCACGCCGAGGCGGACGGCGAGCGGCAACGCCCTGCCCTCGCGCTGCTCGGCGAGGCTCTGGCGGTACCAGTCCGGCCGCGTCGGTCCATCCATGTACTGCAGCGCCTCGCGGTTGGCTTCGGCGAGGCTCACCAGCTCGGGAATGTCCGCTTCCACCAGCGGCTCGAGACGCAAGGCTCCGCGCTGCAGGGTGATCGGTAGCGGCTTGAACATGGGCGCCCTCCTCGACATCGACGCAAAACTCCGCTCCCATCAGAGCGTAGCGGCCGCGTTTAGTGCCGCAGCCGAAACCGGCTACGATGAACGGACAGCCGGCCGCCGGGGCCGTCCGCGCTCACGCAGCCCGGCACGCTACCAACTCCGCGCGTCCGGCTCAAGCATGCGTGCGACCTTGGTCGCAGGCGGCCTGACGCGCGGGCCGACAAGTGCGAAACTGGCGCGAAAGCAAGACCCCCGCCTCACGCCAGCTTCACGCGGGGACATCATCGGAGTTCGCATGTCGCTGTCCATCGGGCTGATCGCCGTGGTCGCCCTGGTCTACATGGCCATCCTGTTCGCCATCGCCTTCTATGGCGACCGTCGCCGCACCCCGCTCTCACCCCGCCTGCGCGCCTGGGTCTACAGCCTCTCCCTGGCAGTGTACTGCACCAGTTGGACCTTCTTCGGCGCGGTCGGCCAGGCCACCGACCAGCTCTGGTCGTTCCTGCCGATCTACCTCGGACCGGTGTTGCTGATGCTGTTCGCGCCCTGGGTGCTGCAGAAGATGATCATGATCAGCAAGCAGGAGAACATCACCTCCATCGCCGACTTCATCGCCGCCCGCTACGGCAAGTCGCAGGCGCTGGCGGTGGTGGTGGCGCTGATCTGCATGGTCGGCGTGCTGCCCTACATCGCCCTGCAACTGAAAGGCATCGTCCTCGGGGTGAATCTGCTGATCGGCTCCGGCGCCGACTCCACCGGTACCCGCGCCCAGGACACGGCGCTGATCGTGTCGCTGGTGCTGGCGCTGTTCACCATCGTCTTCGGTACCCGCAGCCTGGATGTCACCGAACACCACCGCGGCATGGTCCTGGCCATCGCCTTCGAGTCGCTGGTCAAGCTCACCGCCTTCCTCGCCGTGGGCATCTTCGTCACCTTCGGCCTCTACGACGGCTTCGCCGATCTCTTCTCCCAGGCCCGCGCCGCGCCGCAGTTGGCCGACTACTGGGAAGAGACCGTGCACTGGCCGGCGATGCTGCTGCAGACCGGCGTGGCGATGACCGCGATCATGTGCCTGCCGCGGCAATTCCACGTCACCGTGGTGGAGAACATCGAGCCACGCGACCTCAACCTGGCGCGCTGGGTGTTCCCCATCTACCTGGTGCTGGCCGCGTTGTTCGTGGTGCCGATCGCCCTCGCCGGCCAGTTGCACCTGCCCGCCGGGGTAATGCCGGACTCCTTCGTCATCAGCCTGCCGCTGGCCGAGGCGCACCCGGCGCTGGCCCTGCTGGCGTTCATCGGCGGCGCCTCGGCCGCCACCGGAATGGTCATCGTCGCCAGCGTCGCGCTGTCGACCATGGTCTCCAACGACATGCTCCTGCCGTGGCTGCTGCGACGCCGGGAAAAGGACACCGAACGGCCCTTCGAGGCCTTCCGTCACTGGCTGCTGACCGTGCGCCGGGTGAGCATCGCGGTGATCCTGCTGCTCGCCTACGTGGCCTACCGCCTGCTCGGCTCCAGCGCCAGCCTGGCGACCATCGGCCAGATCGCCTTCGCCGCCATCGCCCAGCTCGGCCCGGCGATGATCGGCGCGCTGTACTGGAAACAGGCCAACCGCCGCGGGGTCTTCGCCGGCCTCGCCGCCGGCTCGCTGCTGTGGGCCTATACGCTGGTCCTGCCGGTGGTGGCCAAGGGCCTCGGCTGGCCGCTGGAGCGCATCCCCGGCCTGACCTGGCTGGCAAGCAATCCCTTCGGCCTGCCGATCGAGCCGCTGACCCAGGGCGTGCTGATCTCGCTGGTCGGCAACTTCGCCCTGTTCGGCCTGGTCTCGGTGCTCTCGCGCACCCGCGTGTCCGAGCACTGGCAGGCCAGCCGCTTCATCGGCCAGGAGATCTCCCAGCGGCAGAACTCGCGCTTCATGCTCGCGGTGCAGGTGGAAGACCTGCTGATGCTCGCCGCGCGTTTCGTCGGCGAGGAACGCGCGCGGCAAAGCTTCATCCGCTTCGCCTACCGCCAGGGCAAGGGTTTCACCCCGAACCAGACCGCCAACAACGAGTGGATCGCGCACACCGAGCGCCTGCTCGCCGGGGTCCTCGGCGCGTCCTCGGCGCGGGCGGTGGTGAAGGCCGCCATCGAGGGGCGCGAGATGCAGGTGGAGGACGTGGTGCGGATCGCCGACGAAGCCTCCGAGGTGCTGCAATTCAACCGCGCCCTGCTGCAGGGCGCGATCGAGAACATCACCCAGGGCATCAGCGTGGTCGACCAGTCGCTGCGCCTGGTGGCCTGGAACCACCGCTACCTGGAACTGTTCGAGTACCCGGACGGGCTGATCTACGTCGGCCGGCCGATCGCCGACATCATCCGCTACAACGCCGATCGCGGCCTGTGCGGGCCCGGCGATCCGGACATGCACGTGGCCAAGCGCCTGTACTGGATGCGCCAGGGCACTCCGCACACCTCCGAGCGGCTGTTCCCCAACGGCCGGGTCATCGAGCTGATCGGCAACCCGATGCCCGGCGGCGGCTTCGTCATGAGCTTCACCGATATCACCGCCTACCGCGAGGCCGAACAGGGCCTCAAGGGCGCCAACGAGTCGCTGGAACAGCGGGTCCAGGAGCGTACCCAGGAACTCTCGCAGTTGAACCAGGAACTCAGCGAGGCGAAGAGCAACGCCGAGGCCGCCAACCAGTCGAAGACCCGCTTCCTCGCCGCCGTCAGCCACGACCTGATGCAGCCGCTGAACGCCGCGCGGCTGTTCTCCGCCGCCCTCGCCCACCAGGACGCGCTGCCCGGAGAGGTCCGCGACCTGGTGCAGCACCTTGACTCGTCGCTGCGTTCCGCCGAGGACCTGATCACCGACCTGCTGGACATCTCGCGCCTGGAAAGCGGCCGGGTCAGCGCCGAACGCAACCCGTTCCCGCTGAACAACCTCTACGATGCCCTCGGCGTCGAGTTCAAGGCGCTGGCCCAGGAACAGGGCCTGCATTTCCGCCTGCGCGGCAGCCAGCTGCGGGTGGACAGCGACATCAAGCTGCTGCGGCGCATCCTGCAGAACTTCCTGACCAACGCCTTCCGCTACGCCAAGGGCCACGTGCTGCTCGGCGTGCGCCGCGAGGACGGCTGCCTGCGCCTGGAAGTCTGGGATCAGGGGCCGGGCATCCCACCGGACAAGCAGAAAGTCATCTTCGAAGAGTTCAAGCGCCTGGACAGCCACCAGACCCGCGCGGAGAAAGGCCTCGGTCTCGGCCTGGCGATCGCCGACCGGCTCTGCAAGGTCCTCGGCCATCCGCTGGAGGTACGTTCCTGGCCGGGCAAGGGCAGCGTCTTCAGCGTCCGCGTACCGCTGGCGCGGCAGGCGCCGCCGGCCCTGGCCAACGGCCACAAGACCGAACCGGCGCAGGCGCTGAACGGCGCCCAGGTGCTCTGCGTGGACAACGAGGACAGCATCCTCGCCGGCATGAACAGCCTGCTCAGCCGCTGGGGCTGCCAGGTCTGGACCGCGCGCAGCCGCGAGGAATGCGCCACGCTGCTGGACAGCGAGATGCGCCCGCAACTGGCGTTGATCGACTATCACCTGGACGACGGCGAGACCGGTACGCAATTGATGGCCTGGCTGCGCACGCGCCTGGGCGAGCCGGTGCCGGGCGTGGTGATCAGCGCCGACGCGCGGCCGGAACTGGTGGCGGAGATCCATGCTGCCGGCCTCGACTACCTGTCCAAGCCGGTCAAGCCGGCCGCGTTGCGGGCCCTGCTCAGCCGCCATCTGAGCCTGCGCTGAGCGGGCCTCAGTGACGGCGGATCAGCAGCGCACGGATCTGCTGCGCGGTCTCGCCGTCGACTTCCGCGAGCATCCGCACCTTGCCGGCTACCAGCGCCGCCAGCGGCGCTCCGTCTCGATAGAGCAGGCGGTTGCCGGTCACCGCCGGCACCCGTTCGCCGGGTAGCAGGCCGCCGACCAGGTTCAACGGATCGACTGCCGACACCACCAGCATCGCCCCATCCGGCGGCCGCTTGCGCACCTCGCGCAACAGGCCGACCGCTTCCGCCAAGGCGAACTGCTCGCCGGCCAGGCCGGCGATGAAGCGCCCGCCGCGAATCTCGCCGCGCGCTTCCAGGCGATGGTAGACGCGCAGCAGCTCGCGCCACGGCGGCAGCCAGTCGGCCTCGCGCTCCAGCAGGCGCCAGGCGACCACCCCATAGCGCCGCAGCAGGGTCCGGGCGACATGTTCGAGGACCTCCGCCGGCAAACGCTGCCCCGCCTCTTCCGCCTTCGCCCGGCGCAGCGGCGCCCAGCGCCCGGCGTCCTGCATGCCGCCCGGCAGGCCGCGCGAGCGGCGCTCCTGGCGGCTGCGCTTGTCCGCCGGCATCAGCAGGGTGCGCAGCCCGGCGAAGCTGTCGGCGTTGACCCGGCCGACCGAGACCAGCTCGCCGAGGGCGTTCTCCAGCTCGCTGCGCAGCAGGTGGGCGTCCTGGCTCAGTTCGTCGAAGAACGATGCACCCTGCTCGCGCAGCACCTCCAGTACCCTGGCCGCGCGCGGCGACAGTTCCGGCTCCGGCGCGTCGCGCTGCAGGACGCTCCAGAGCCCCAGCTCGCGGCGCGGCAGGAGCACGATCGGCGCGCTGCGCAGCGGACCGCCGGCGGCCTTGCTGCGTCCGGCCAGGCGCGCCCAGACGATGCGTCCGGAACGGCACAGCTGGTCCAGCCAATGGCTGGCGTAGTCGGCCACCCGCGCTGCCAGCAGTTCGCTTTCCCAGGCGGCCGCCGCGGCCTGGAAGCCTTCCAGCTGCTCGACCACCGTAGCCAGGGACTCCGCACCCCGGCCACGGGTGCCCGGCGCCAGGCGCTGCCAGTCGAACAGGAAACGCATGAAATCGGCGCGCTGCACCGGCTCGATTTCCCGGCGCAGGCGCTTCACCGTATAGCGATGGATGCGCGCCAGCAGATGGCGTTCGCACCACTCCTCTTCCGTCGCGCCAGGACTGAAGCGGCCACGCAACACATAGCCTTCCCGCTCCAGGGCGGCCAACGCGTACTGCTGGTCGGCCAGGCCGATGCCCAGGTCGGCCGCCAACTGCCCGGCCGTACGTGGCCCGAAGCCACCCAGGCGGGCGCGGGTCAGCTCCACGGTCGCCGCTTCCGCCGAGTCCGGCGGCGGATAGCCGCGAGGCGCCTGGAAAGCGTCGGGCACCTTCGCCGCGGGATGCACCAGGCGCATCGCCGGCAGGCGCTCCGCCGCCAGCCAGAGAATGCTGCCTGCGCAGTCCAGGCGTCCGGCGCGGCGTTGCTCCGACAGTTGCGCAAGCCATTCCCCCCAGCCCGGATTGGCCTCGGCCTCGCCCGAGGTGAGGTAGCCCAGGCTGTTCAGCGCCTCATGCATCTCGTCGGCGTTGCGCGCTTCCGGCCAGGCCTCGCCACGCACCGCCTCGATCGCCTCAAGGTCCAGGGCGCCGAGGTCGTCGGCGGACTCGGGATCGCTCCAGCGGCGATTCTGTACCGCCTGGGTACGCCGCTCCTCCAGCGGCGCATCGTCGAGATAGGCGTAGGGACGCGCGGTGAGTATCTCCGCCGCCAACGCCGAAGGCGCCGGCAGGTCGCGCGCCAGCAAGTCCACCGCGCCGCTCTCCATGTCGCGCAGCAGGGCCAGCCAGCCCTCGCAATCCATCGCCTCGTGCAGGCAGTCGTCGAGGGTCTGCGCCACCAGCGGGTGATCGGGCACCTCGCGCTCGCCGACGATATTCTCCAGGCACGCCACCTGGTCGGGGAACACGCTGGCCAGCAGATCCTCGCTCTTCATCCGCAGCAGTTGCGGCGGCACCTTGCGACCGCCGGCATAGCGCGGCAAACCGAGCGAGGTGGTCAGGTTCCAGCGCCAGCGCACGCCGAACAGCGGCGCGTCGAGCACGGCCTGTACCAACAGGTGCTCGGCGCTCGCCGAATGCAGGTAGCGCCAGACCTCGTCGAGGGGAAAGCTGTGGCTGGTGGACAGCGAGAGGATGATCGCGTCCTCGGTGGCCGCCGCCTGCAGCTCGAAGTTGAAGCTGCGGCAGAAACGCTTGCGCAGCGCCAGGCCCCAGGCGCGGTTGAGGCGGCTGCCGTGAGGACTGTGGATGATCAGTTGCATGCCGCCGGATTCGTCGAAGAAGCGTTCCATCACCAGCCGCCGGCTCCCGGGCAGGCCACCCAGGGCCTGACGGGCGCGGGCCAGGTACTCGACGATCTGCCGCGCGGCGCCATCGTCCAGCCCGAGGGTGGCGCCGAGCCAGGCGATGGCTGGCTCCAGCCGCTGCCCTTCCGGCAATGCCTGACCTTCGCCGAGCAGCTCGTCGAGGGTGTCGCGCAGGCGCGCCACGCTGGCCGACAGCTCGTCGCTGCGCCCCGGCGCCTCGCCCAGCCAGAACGGAATGTTCGGCGGCTGGCCCTGGGCGTCCTCGACCCGCACCCGTCCCGGCTCGATGCGGATGATCCGGTACGAGGTGTTGCCCAGTTGGAACACGTCGCCGGCCAGGCTCTCCACCGCGAAATCTTCGTTGACCGTCCCCACCAGCAGGCCCTGCGGCTCCAGCAGCACGCTGTAGTCGCCGGTATCGGGAATGGTCCCGCCCGAGGTCAGCGCGGTCAGCCGCGCGCCACGGCGGCCACGGAGCAGGCCGTTGAGCGCATCGCGATGGAGATAGGCGCCGCGCACGCCGAGGCGTGAGTGGTAGCCCTCGGCGAGCATCCGCAGGACTTCGTCGAAGCGCTCGCGCTCCAGCCCGGCGTAGGGCTCGGCGCGGATCACCAGGCGATAGAGGTCGTCCTCGCGCCATTCCTGGCAGGCCACTTCGGCGACGATCTGCTGCGCCAGCACGTCCAGCGGCTGGCGCGGCAGCACCAGGCTGTCCAGCTCGCCACGGCGCACGCTGTCGAGCAGCGCCGCGCATTCCACCAGGTCGTCGCGGGAGGTCGGGAACAACCGGCCCTTGGGGGTGCCGCCGACGCTGTGCCCGGAACGCCCGACCCGTTGCAGGAAGGCGGCGATGGAGCGCGGCGACGACAACTGGCAGACCAGCTCGACGTCGCCGATATCGATGCCCAGCTCCAGCGACGCGGTCGCCACCAGTACCTTCAATTGCCCGGCCTTGAGGCGCTGCTCGGCATCCAGGCGCAGCTCCTTGGCCAGGCTGCCGTGGTGGGCCGCCACCTGGCGGCTGCCGAGGCGTTCGGCGAGGAAGCGGGTGACCCGCTCGGCCATGCGCCGGGTGTTGACGAACACCAGGGTGGTGCGGTGCTCGCCGGCCAGGTGCGCCAGGCGGTCGTAGACCAGCTCCCAGGTGTCGTTGGACATCACCGCTTCCAGCGCCACCGGCGGTACCTCGATGCCCAGGTCGCGCGGGCGCGTATAGCCGATGTCGACGATCCGGCAGGCCGGATCGCGCGGATTGCCGCTGGCGCCAACGAGGAAGCGCGCGACCTTCTCGATCGGCTTCTGCGTGGCGGACAGCCCGATCCGCAGCAGCGGTCGCGGACACAGCGCCTGCAGGCGCTCCAGCGACAGCGCCAGGTGGCTGCCGCGCTTGCTGCCGGCCAGGGCATGGATCTCGTCGACGATCACGCTGCGCACCCCGGCGAGCATCTGCCGGCCCGACTCCGAGCCGAGCAGGATGTACAGCGATTCGGGCGTGGTGACCAGGATGTGCGGCGGGCACTTGCGCATCGCTCCGCGTTCGACCTGCGGCGTATCGCCGGTGCGCACCGCGCTACGGATATCGACGTCGGGCAGGCCGAGACGCGCCAGCTCCTCGCGGATGCCGGCCAGCGGTTGCTCCAGGTTGATGCGGATGTCGTTGGACAGCGCTTTCAGCGGCGAGACATAGACTACCTGGGTGGCATCCGCCAGTTGGCCGTCGGCGGCCAGCCCCTCCACCACCAGGGCATCGATGGCGGCGAGGAAGGCGGTCAGGGTCTTGCCCGAACCGGTGGGCGCGGCGACCAGGGTCGAAAGCCCCTCGCGGATCGCCGGCCAGGCCTCGACCTGGGCCGGCGTGGGCGCGGCGAAGTGGCGTTCGAACCACTGGCGGACGGCGGGATGGAACTCCGCCAGGGGCCGCGGAGCCGGCTCGGCGCGGCGGGCGGAAGAGGATGAAATAGGCATCATGCTCCGCACTATGGTGGCGCCGCGGGCGACTCACAAGCCCCGCCGATCGCCCGTCGGGCGCAGTTTCAGAGCCCGGCGACGAAACGGTCGAAGCGCTCGGCGTGCAGCGCTTCGCTGCCGTTCTCCTCGAGCAGCCGGCGAGCCTCGGCGGCCTTCGGCGTCTCGCCGCCGATCAGGCCGAGCAGGCGCTCGCCGCGCGGCGTGAGGACGAAGTTCTCGCCATTGCCGCCCTGCTCTTCCGGACGCGGCTCGATGAAACCGCCCTCCAGCAGGATCGCCTCGTAGTCGGCGGCCTTCTGCTTCAACGCATCCATGTCGCCGACCCGCTGCCCGGCCTGGGAGCGTTCCTCGGCCAGGCGTTCGGCATGGGCGCGCGGGGCGAAGTTCTCGTGGGCGGACTGCCGGACCTCCAGCAGCAACCGTTCGACCAGATCCCAATCGTGAGTCATGGCATACCTCCTGCGGCATAAGCGACGAGGGTCCTTCGCACCCTCTCTATGCGTGCGACCCGCAACCCGCCGCGAGGGTTCGAATCGGTCGCCGTCCGGCGTTGCGGCTGAACTTTGTCGGCTCGACCGGGCTCCACCGCTCAGGACCACCCCACAGGAGTACGCCATGAAACCGCTTTTCGCCCTCGCCAGCGCCTGCGCCCTGCTGGTCGCCACGCCGGTCTTCGCCTGTTCCGAAGCGGAGGCGGAAAAGATGGGCAAGGAAGTCGCCACCAAGGTCGCCTCGATCACCCAGAAGAACCCGCAACGGGCCAGGGAACTCAACGAGCAGTTGCGCCAGCGCCAGGAAGCCCGCTCGGAACAGAACCGGCCGAGCGATTGCGATGCCTACGCGCAGATGCTCAAGGAACTGGATCAGGAAAAAGGCGACGTGCAGCGCAACACTTCGCAGTGATCCGCCGGTTCGGGGTGCGGCGGCCCGGGACGGCGGGGTCCGGCGCCCGTGAAGGGCGCGCCGCCCACCCCGCCTGAGTCACTGCGACAGGCGCGGGCCGAACAGCACGACGCTGGCACCGACCACGCACAAGGCCACGCCCAGCCAGTCGCTCCATAGCGGCCGCGAGCGCTCGACGAAAGCCAGCCAGAACAGCGACGCGGCGACGTAGATGCCGCCATAGGCGGCATAGGCGCGGCCGGCGTAGCTGGCCTCCACGCGGGTCAGCAGCAAGGCGAACAGGGTCAGGCTGAGCAGGCCGGGCAGCACCCAGAGGGCGCTCTTGCCCAGCCGCAGCCAGAGATAGAAGGCGTAGCAGCCGGCGATTTCGCAGAACGCCGCGAGGACGAACCAGAGGTAGTTGATCACCGCCGCCCGCCCTCCCGCTCCCAGGCGCAGCGGACCTGCAGGTCGCTCTCCTGGGGGGTATGGAAGCCACGCTCGGACTCCCAGCGAAAGGTATGGCTGCCGTTCACTTCGGTCTCCAGGTGGACCACCGCGCTGGCCCAGTAGAGGCGCCTGAGCAACGCCTCGAACTGCTCGACCCACAGGCTCCACTCGTATTCGATGGCCTGGTAGCTGGCACCGAAGTGGATGATCTGGGTCTGGTAGAGCCCGGCCCCGGACTGCTCGCAGCGGCTGAACATCTCGCGGCCGAGGAACGGCCAGGCCTCGCCGCCCGGCAGGCTGTCCAGCACGCGGCGGTTGGCGGCACGGCGCATGCGCCGTTCCATCGAATCGCCCGGCCAGTCGCGGATGCAGCCATAGACGATGGATTCAGACTCCACAGGGGTACTCCAGAACAGAACGGACTCGCAGAGGCAGCCTTCTAGCACAGGGCGCGAGGCCGGAAAAGCAAAAAGCCTCGCAAATGAGCGAGGCTTCTTGTGGGGTCCAACGTACTTCGGCAGGCAGGCCGGTGACTCAAGCTACTCGATCGCACCGCCTTGGGCAAGCACTATCTGCGCCGCACCGCAATGGTGCAAAGCCGCGCCCCTGCTGGCCTGCAGCCATTTCCACTCAGGCCTGGCGCTGACGCTTGGCCTGCATCTTGCCGGCCATCGCGGTCATCTCGTCATAGATCGCCTGGGGGTTCTGCTGCTTGATCCTCCAGGCCATCCGCGCCTGCTCGTGGGGCAGGATCAGGAAGCTGCCCTTGGCCACTTCGGCGTGGATGTAGTCGGCGATGTCGGCGGCGCTGATCGGCGAACTCTCCAGCAGCTTGCCGACCTGATGCTTCATCTCGGGGCTCGGGCCGCGGAAAGAGTCCAGCAGGTTGGTCTGGAAGAACGAAGGGCAGACCACATGGACGCCGACCTCGACCAGCGCCAGCTCTACCAGCAGGCTTTCCGAAAGCGCCACCACCCCGGCCTTGGCCACGTTGTAGTTGCTCATCGCCGGGCCCTGCATCAACGCCGCCATCGAGGCGATGTTGACGATCTTGCCCTTGCTTCGCTCCAGCAGCGGCAGGAAGGCCTTGCAGCCCTTGACCACGCCCATCAGGTTGATCGCGATCTGCCAGTCCCAGTCCTCCAGGGACAGCTCGCCGAAGAAGCCGCCGGAGGCCACCCCGGCGTTGTTGACGATGACGTCGATGCCGCCGAACTTCTCCTCGCAGCTCTGCGCCAGCGCGGTCAGTTGACTGTAGTCGCGTACGTCGCAACGCTGGGTGAAGCCATCGCCACCCGCCTCGCGCACCAGTTTCAGGCTTTCCGCCAGGCCGGCTTCGTTGACGTCGGCCAGCGCTAGGCGCCAGCCGTCACGCGCCCAGCGCAGGGCGATTTCGCGCCCCAGCCCGGAGCCGGCACCGGTGATCATCATGCGGTTTTGCATAGGGGTCCTGCCTTCCTGTTCGTGTGATGAAGGCCAGTGTAACCAAGGGTTTCAGCGGCCTCCGGCTAAATCAGGAAGCTGAATGCCTCGGGCAAACCCGGACATGCCGGGCCGCGCGAGGGGCTCAGGCGAGCAGCAGGACGCAGAGCTTGCCCAGGACCAGGGCGATGCCGCAGGAAACCAGCAGGTAGGAGGCGCCATCGAGACGCCGGCGGTACAACTGGGCGAAGGAACCCACGTGATGCTGCAGGACGAACATTCCCAGTGCCACCAGGATCGCCGGGATCAGGAAGACGAATTGCCAGAAGTGCTCGACCGCCAGCGTCGCTTCGCCGTCGTCCGCGAGCAGCAGGGCGCCCCCCAGCAACTGGCCCAGCAACAGCAGTCCCCCGACGCCAATACAGGCACGTCCCCAGCCGATCATCAGTCCCTCCCAGAGCGTTTCCGAGGGACCAGCATAGCCAGATGCCGCCATGCGATCTGTGCCCTGGGTCAAGCTGGGCGGCCCGCCCGGACATCCACCAGGCAATTTCATGACGCGGGTAACATCCTGCGGAAACGGGCCCCGCCCGCCGGAGGGGCCCGACCGCCTCAGAACACGTACTGCAGGCGCATCACCAGGCCATCGCCGCTATCGTCGCCGTTGGCATTGCTGACTTTGTCGGTCTTCGCCTTGACGTAGTTGGCGGAAACCTTCACCGCCTCGTTGGCGTACCAGTTGACGCCCAGGGTATGGGTCTTGCCCTTGGCGTCGCCGACCTCGCGGGTGGCGCTGTCGACGACGATGTTGTCATCCTCGACCTTGATCGAGTCGTAGCGGTAGAACAGCTCCCAGGCGCCGATTTCCTTGTTCTCCGGCTTGATGGTGTCGAACTTGGCGCCGTCCAGCTTGTAGAGGCGCGGCTCGCCGGTGAGGGTGTAGGCCAGTTGCGCGTAATAGCCGGAGGCCTTGAGATCCTCGCGGTCGCGCTCGGCCTTGACCGTGCGCCGCAGGTACTCGGCCTGGGCCGAGAAGGCACCCAGCGCCCAGGCGCCTTCCAGGCCCCAGACCGAGTCGTCCTTCCACAGCCCCTCGACTGCCGAACTGCCGCCGAACAGGCCACGGTTGCCATTGCTGCCGGCATCGTTGCCGCCATTGGTGGAGACGCCGCGCATGCCCATGCGCGGGCGGATCCGGGTATCCACTGCGCTGTCCTCCAGGTCGCGATAGGCGTATTGCAGGCCCAGGTGCACCACGTTGCCCGGCTCGTGCAGCGGCGCGAACACGCCGCGCAGGTTGTAGCGCTTGACGCTGTCGCCGTCGGTATCGTTGTTGTTCTCGCTGAACACGCTGCCCGAGAGGAAGGCCATGCCGCCCACCACCGAGCTGGCCTGGATACCGGTACCGACGTTGTCGTTGACCCAGTCGGCGATGTCGTAGGTGAGGTTGCGCTCCAGCGCGGTGACCCATTTGGAGCTGGTGGCCTTTTCCAGGCCGAAGTCGGTGTAGAAGCGGCCGAACTTCAGGTTGACCGGATTGAAGCCGGTATAGGTGACCGAGGCTTCGTCGAAGTAGCCGGCGCTGTCGTTGCCGACGTTGCGCGACAGGTCGTAGTTGATCTGGTACTTCCAGTCCCGGTAGGCGGTGCCGCCGAACTCCAGGTAGGCGCGGCGGAAGTAGGCGGCATCGGCGGTATTGCCGTTGTTCGTGTAGTAGCCGTCGAAGCGGCCGTAGTCGGCCTGCAGGCGGCCGCCGAGCTTGAAGCTGAATTCCTTGTCGGTGGTGGCGACTTCGAGGCCGCCCTTGGTCTTGATCACAATGTCGGCACCGTCGGTGGTCACGGTCCCGGCCAGGCTCTGCGCGGAAATCGCCAGGCCCAGCAAACTCCAGGCAACACTGCTCCCCACCCCTTTGCACGAGTGTCTGCGAATCATCAGGTAAGTCCCCTGTTCGGATTTCGAATGGTCTTGAGCAGCGCGGAAACGGCCGGTTCTATCGCCGGCCGGCGCTGCTGGAGGGGGATCATCTGGATGGGTTGTGACAGCGAGACTGCAAAGCGCGAAAGCTTTTGTGACAGGCAGCCGGATAGCGCCTGGATGATGCTGTCGGATAAGGGCGCAGGCCTAGAGGCATCAGGTCCGGGCGACAGATGTAACAGCTTGTTTCATATATTGCGGCAACCTTGCGAAGATTGCATGACTGCAATAAAAAACAAGAGTTTCTGCCGATAACCGTCTGGCTTTCGGATATTCCTGCCAGTACCTGCGGGTAGACCTGTAACGAAAGAAAGACCCGGTTGCAGGCTGCCAACATCGCCACAACCGGGTAAGGAAGCGATTAAAAAGACCTCGCCGGAGCGAGGCCGAAAACAGGAGCAGATCGTTGTCGCTTCTTAGAACACGTACTGCAAACGGGTCACGAAGCCGTCGCCGTCATCGTCGCCATTGTTGTTGGTGATCTTGTCGGTCTTCGCCTTGACGTAGGCCGCGCTGATCTTCACCGCATCGTTGACGTACCAGTTCACGCCCAGGTTGTGGGCCTTGGCCTTGGTGTCGCCGACTTCGCGAGTGGCGGTATCGGCGACGACGTTGTCGTCTTCCACCTTGATGTTGTCGTAGCGGTAGAACACTTCCCAGGCGCCGATTTCCTTGTTTTCCGGCTTGACGGAGTCGAACTTGGCACCCTCCAGCTTGTACTGGCGGGACTCGCCGGTCAGGGTGTAGGCCAGTTGCGCGTAGTAACCCTTGGCCTTGATGTCCTTGTAGGCGTTGTCATCGGCCTTCAGCTTGCGTGCCAGGTATTCGGCCTGGGCCGAGAACGGGCCCATCGCCCAGGCGCCTTCCAGGCCCCAGACGCTGTCGTCCTTGTAGGAACCGGCCGGCGAGTTGGAGACGCCGCCGAAGGTCGCGCGGTTGCCGTTGTCACCGGCGTCGTTGCCGCCGCTGGTGGCGATGCCGCGCATGCCCAGGCGCGGACGGATGCGCGAGTCGAAGGCGGTGTCGTCGAGGTCGCGGTAGGCATAGTTCACGCCGACATGCAGAACATTGCCGGCTTCGTGCATCGGCGCGAACACGCCGCGGAAGTTGAACTGCTTGACGCTGTCGCCGTCGCTGTCGTCGGCGTCCTTGGCGGATACGCCGGCGGACAGGTAGGCCATGTCGGCGAGGGTCGAGTTGACCTGGGCGCCCATGCCGTCCTGGTGGGTGTTGATCCAGTCGGCCAGTTCGTAGGCGGCGTTACGCTCGGGAGCGGTCACCCACTTGGAGCTGGTGGCCTTTTCCAGGCCGAAGTCGGGGTCGAAGCGACCGAACTTCAGGTTGACCGGATTGAAGCCGGTGTAGGTGACCGAAGCTTCGTCGAAATAGCCGTTGTCGGAGCTGCCGGTGTTGTGCGACAGGTCGAAGTTGATCTGGTATTTCCAGTCCTTGTACGCGGTGCCGCCGAGTTCGATGAAGGCGCGGCGGAAGTAGGCGGCGTCGGCGGTGTTGCCATTCTTGGTATAGAAACCGTCGAAACGGCTGTAGTCGGCCTGCAGGCGACCGCCCAGCTTGAAGCTGAATTCCTTGTCGGTGGTGGCGACTTCGAGGCCGCCCTTGGTCTTGATCACGATATCGGCGCCGTCGGTGGTCACGGTGCCGGCGAACGCCTGGGCAGATACGGCCAGAGCCAGAGCGCTGGCAACGAAGCCGAGCGAGTGCTTACGGATCATCGAAGATTTCCCCTTAATGGTGTGTGCATTGGCAACACGCGAGTGCCTGGCTACAGCGCGCCCCTTGTTCCGCGCTGGCCGTAAGGCGGCCCCTTTGTGTTGGGGGGAATCTTGGCGATGGCAGATTGCAGCCAAATTGCATGGAGATAAATGTTTCATTACAGAGGAACTTTTTATCTCCAATGCGAATAACGCGAAAAGCCCTCTACTACGGGCCTTTCTGGTTATTCGATATGGGTAGAAATCTCAGCGCAATTTTCGCGCAATCCAGAAGTCAGCAGAAAGCCACTTGCCAGCGCCGCCGAAGAACAGCGCGAGCAACATCACCAGGTAGGTCGCGGCGAACTCGATGCCGTTGTTGACGATGGCGAAGCTTCCGCTCGACGTCAGCCAGTCGTAGTTGCCGTATTCGCGCAGGATTTCCCGGGCTCGCGCCAGCTTCTCGCCAGCCTCCAGCACCTGGGCGTTGGCGAACGGCGCGGACGGATCGGCGATCGCCTGCCAGCCGTTCGGCCAGTGCACGGCGAAGATCGCTACCAGCATGGTCACCATCAGCGGCAGGCTGATCCAGCGCACGGCCAGGCCGCACAACAGCAGCACGGCGCCACCGGCCTCGCTCAGCGCGGCGAGCCAGGCCAGCAGTTCGGGAAACGGCAGACCGAGTCCCCAGTCGGGATTGCCGAACCACTCGATGGTGGCCGGCATGTCCGCCAGCTTCTGGCTGCCGGCCATCCAGAACACCGGCGCCAGGTACAGGCGCAGCGCCAGCGGGGCGAGGAAATCCGCTCGACGGGTGACGTCGAGGGCATGCTGTAAACGCAAGAAGACAGTCTTCATCATCACTCCAGAGCGCCCTCGCCCATGAGGATGCCCTGGGCGTGCCAGTCCTCCAGCAAGGCGAAGGCATTTTCGAAATACTCCGCGTCGGCGCTCAGGCCGCAGCTTCCGGCCAACTCGCGCAACAACGGCAGCAGCGTCACCGACGCCTCCCCCTCCTCGCTCAGGCGCTGCGCGAGGCGATAGGCGAATGGCGACAGGTGCAGGAAGCGCACCCGCTCCGCCGGATCGCGCCAGACCAGCAGGCAGGTCGGCTCGGCCGGCGGCTCCACCGGCCGATGGCTCGGCCCCAGGCGATGGACCGGCCAGCGATAGGCCAGCGGCCAGGCCAGTGGCGACCACGACCAGGCCTGCGGCAGCGTCTCGACAGGCGCCTCGGCCAGCGACAGGGCCAGCTCGACCCACTCGTAGTGAGCCAGCTCCAGCAGGAAGGGCGGATCGCCCTCCTCCGCGCGGTAGCCGTCCTGCAGCCAGCCGATGAACTCCTCGCCCAATTGGCTGAAGTACGGTGTGCGGCAGCGATGCTCGCGCATGAAGGCACGCACCAGGCGATGCCAGCGCGGCTCGTCGAACAACTGGCGCAGGACCGGGAAACCGCTGCTGATGAAACCGTCCAGGTTGTTGAAGAACAGTTCCTCGTAGATCGCCATGCGCTCCGTCGCGATGCCGGGCGGCAAGGCCTGCTGCGGATCGCGGATACGTGCGGCGAAACGCCGTTGCAAGGTCGTGTGGTTCATGTGCCGTACCCCAGGCTGCGCAGTTGCGCTTCACCGCTGCGCCGCTGCAGCTCGCGGATGCGATCGGTTTCGGCATACAGCTCGCTCAGTGGCGGGAGGTTGAAATCGCGCTCCAGCAGCGTCGGGCGTTCGCCATGGCAGGCATAGGCATGTGCCAGCAGTTCCCAGACCGGATCGCAGACCGGCGCGCCATGGGTATCGATCTTCAGGCTGGCGCCCTGTTCGTCGTGCCCGGCCATGTGCAGGTAGGCGATCCTCCGGCTGGGCATCGCGGCGATGTAGGCGTGGGCGTCGAAACCGAAGTTGCAGGCGTTGACGTAGACGTTGTTGACGTCCAGCAGCAATTGGCAATCGGCTTCCTCCAGTACCGCGCGGACGAAATCGACCTCTTCCAGCTCGCCCGGCAAGCGCGCATACGCCGAGACGTTCTCGACGATCAACGGCCGCTCGAGGACGTCCTGTACCACCCTGACCCGTTCGGCGACCCGGCGCACCGACTCGTCGCTGAACGGCAGCGGCATCAGGTCGTAGAGCTGGCCGTCGTCGGCGCAGGCCGACAGGTGCTCGCTGTAGGCACGGATGCCATGCTGCTCGATGAAACCCTTGATCGCGCGCAGCAACGACATGTCCAGCGGGGCGTAGCCGCCGAGGTTGAGAGACAGACCATGGCAGAGGAACGGCAGGCGCTCGGTCAGCTCGCGGAACTGGCGGCCGAGACGGCCGCCGATGCCGATCCAGTTCTCCGGGGCGACCTCGAGGAAGTCGACCCGGACCTCATCGCCGACGCCGAGCGGCTCCAGCAGCGCGCGACGCAGGCCTAGCCCGGCGCCGCTGACGAATTCCCGTTGCATGGTCCGTCTCCTCAGGCCTTACGACTTCTTCTTGTCGGCGCCGCAGTTGCCTTCGCCGGCCTTCTTCTCGCCACCGCAGGAACCTTCCTTGGCCTTGCGATCCGCACCGCAGCTGCCTTCATGGCCGGCCTTGGAGGCTTCGCGCTTGCCCTTGTCGGCACCGCACTTGGCCTCGCCGCAGGAACCCTCCTTGGCCTTCTCGGCGGCAGCCACGCTGTAGCCGCTGCTCAGCTCCTGCACGGCGAAGGGATTCTGCGCGGCATGCGCGCCGACACTGGCTACGCCGAGCAGAGCAGCGCCGACGACGGAGGAAGCGAGGGAAATCTTTTTCATGGGTAACTCCTGAAGTTGGTAGCGGGCGCCGGTATGGCGTCCTCGCTCCAATGGACGGAGCACCCCCGGCGGCGTTACAGCGGAGTCGAAAAAAATTTCCCGTCCCTTTGCCTGAACTCAGGGATTGCCCCTGCTGGAGAAATATCGGTCGGCGATATCCGCCAGGTCCCAGGCGTTCTCCTCGACTTCGGATGCCCGCCCAGCGAAACGGATTGCCGCCCCTCCGTAGGGCGCATATCGCGCAGCGATATCCGCCAAGCCCAGCCACACTCCTCGACCTCGTCACGCGGAAGAGAGAGCCGCCCACGCCAGGCCGGGTCCGGTTCGCCCACGCCGGATAGCGGAAACGAAAAAGCCGCCGCCCACGAATCGCGGGCGGCGGCTTGGTGTCGAGGGTACCCCGGCTCAGCGCCGCGCGGCGTCCTTGCGCAACTCGGAGAGATGCGCGGCTAGGCGGTCGAGTTCCGGCCCCTGCCCTTCCGGCAGATGGCGCACGGTCGCCTGGGTCAGGCGCATCTGGCGGATGAAGCGCCGGCAATGCCGGCACATGAGCAGGTGGCTGCGCACCGCCAGTTGTCCACGGAAGTCCAGTTGCCCATCGAGAAAGTCGCTGGACCGGGCGACCAGTTCCTTGCAACTCAGCATTGGCCGGTCTCCTCGAAATGCTCCAGGGTGGCGAAGACCTTCAGGCGGGCGCGATGCAGCAGCACCCGGACATTGGAAAGCGTGATATCCAGGAGATCACGGATTTCCTCCAGCTCCAAGCCCTGGCGTTCGCGCAGGGTCAGCACGCTGCGCTGCAGTTCGGACAGACCGTTGAGGGTCTTGTCCAGGCAATCGCGCAGTTCGCCCTCGGTGAGCAGGGCTTCCGGCGAATCCTCGTGCCAGGCGTGCGGCGGCTGGCTCCAGTGACCGTCGGCGGCAAAGCGCTGGTCATCCACCGTACCATGGGGCCCCGGCAGGTCGTCGAGGAAAACTTCCCGGCGAACCTGGCGCAAGCGGCTCTTGGCGGTATTGGCGGTGATGGTCAGCAGCCAGGTCTTCAGGCTCGAACGCCCCTGGAACCCGTCCAGCCCGCGAACCGCCGCGAGCCAGGCGTCCTGCACCACTTCCTCGGTATGCGATCTGCCGATGATCGCCCAGGCCACGGCCCGCATGGCGCCCTGGTAGGCGCCAACCAGCTCGCGGAAGGCTCGCTGCTCGCCGGCCAGCAGGCGCGGCAGCAGCTCGGCGTCGGTAGGCGCCGCCACGATCAGTGTTTACGCAGGATCACGCTACCGATCGAGTAACCGGCGCCGAACGAGCTGAGCACCCCGATGGCGCCGCTGGGCAGGTCATCCTGGTGCTTGTGCAGGGCGATCACCGAGCCGGCGGAACTGGTATTCGCGTAGCTGTCGAGGATCACCGGCGCCTCGTGCGCCTCGGCGTCGCGGCCGAGCAGCTTGCGGGTGATCAGCAGGTTCATGTTCAGGTTGGCCTGGTGCAGCCAGAAGCGCTTGACCTCGGCGACCTGGATTTCATTGGCCGCCAGGTGCTCGCCGATCAGCTCGGCGACCATCGGGCAGACATCCTTGAACACCTTGCGGCCTTCCTGGACGAACAGCTTGTCGCGCTTGCCAATACCGCTCTCGTCGGCGCGGTTGAGGAAGCCGAAGTTGTTGCGGATGTTGTTGGAGAACTGGGTCAGCAGCCTGGTGCTGACGATGTCGAACTGGTGCTTCGACACGGCCAGGTCGGCGCGCTCGACGATCACCGCGGTGCAGGCGTCGCCGAAGATGAAGTGGCTGTCGCGGTCGCGGAAGTTCAGGTGGCCGGTGCAGATCTCCGGGTTGACCATCAGGATCGCCCGCGCCTGGCCGGTCTGGATCGCGGTGGTGGCGGCCTGGATACCGAAGGTGGCCGAGGAGCAGGCCACGTTCATGTCGTAGCCGTAGCCCTGGATGCCCAGCGCGGCCTGCACCTCCACCGCGATCGCCGGGTAGGCGCGCTGCAGGTTGGAGCAGGCGACGATCACCCCGTCGATGTCGGCGGCGCTGCGGCCGGCACGCTGCAGCGCCTCCCTGGCGGCGGCCACGGCCATCTCGCAGAGGATCGACCACTCGTCGTTGCTGCGCTCGGGAAGGTACGGAACCATGCGCTGCGGGTCGAGGATGCCTTCCTTGTTCATCACGAAGCGGCTCTTGATGCCGGACGCCTTCTCGATGAACGCCGAGCTGGACTCGGCCAGCGCCTCCAGTTCGCCCTTGGCGATGGCCTCGGCGTGCTGGTCGTTGTACTGGCGCACGAAGGTATTGAAGCTCTCCACCAGCTCGTCGTTGGAGATGCTGTAGGGCGGAGTATAAAGACCGGTTCCGCTGATGACGGCTTTATGCACAGTTGTTCCTCTTCTCTCGCTGGGCCGCCGTCGAACGGGGCCGATTAGGCATAGCGGTGCCCGCCTGGGGCCGGCACCGGAAACGGGTTCGCTCGCGGCGATGCCGGGCGCTCTACGAAAAGACGTTGGCGGCGCGCTTTCGTACAGGGCCCGGGCAAGGTCGGCCATTGCGCAGTGTGCCACCGCCTCGCTTCGGCAAGCGCGCGCACCGCTCAGTGGTATCGAAGGCGACAAGGATATTCCAGAGTGCGCGCCGGGCACAGCCGATAGGCGCACGATCGGTTTATTTTCCCCGTTTTCGCCACCGATATCCGTATCGAACTGTAAAGACGACGCAACCAGGCCGGCTTCCGGTCACAGCAGGCTGGCACCTTCCCACCCCAACCATCGATTGAATTTGCCAACCCGCCCCATAGGCAATGCTCAACAGCCCACCTCGGCAAGGCCGCCTATCATTCGGCAAACCCGGTATTCACAAGGAAGCAGCCCCATGACCGATAGCCCTCGCCCAGAACTGGATATGGAAACCCAGGAGTTCGTCCACCAACTGTTCGACCTGGCCCGCCAGGGCAACAGCCAGCGCCTCGAGCAACTGCTGCAACAGGGCCTGCCGCCGAACCTGCGTAACCACAAGGGCGATAGCCTGCTGATGCTGGCCAGCTACCATGGGCACGCCGACACGGTACGCCTGCTGCTGGCCTACAAGGCCGACCCGGACCTGCGCAACCTGGCCGGGCAGACACCGCTGGCCGGCGCTGCGTTCAAGGGCGACCTGGCGATGGTCGAACTGCTCCTCGCCGGCGGCGCCGACGTCGAGGGCGCCTCGGCCGACGGCAAGACCGCACTGATGATGGCGGCCATGTTCAACCAGGCCGAGGTCGCCGCCAGCCTGCTGGCCCACGGCGCCCGTCGTGACGCCCAGGACGCCGCCGGGCTGACGCCGCTGGCGGCGGCGCGGATGATGAATGCCGAGGCCACGGTCGCGCTGCTCAGTCGGCCCCACTGAGCCTCAATCCGCCAGCACCTCGGCCAGGCTGACGACCTGGCCGAAATGATGCTTCCACAGGCGCACACCCAGCTCCCCCGAGCGATCCAGCGAGGAGCCGAGCACCAGGTCGCCGACCAGGGTCGGTTGCAGGCCGGCGTCGAACAGGGCGAAGCCGGCGGCGAGCACGCAGGTGTCGGCCTGGATGCCGCAGACCAGCACCCGTTCCGCTCGCAGCGCACGCAGATGGTCGACGAGTTCCGCCGTCGGCAGGTAGCCATGCTTGACGAAGACCCGGTCGGCCGCCACCAGGCAGGCATCGTCGAGCGGCGGTCGCCAGCCGAGCTGGCGCTGGAACGGCGTACGGGATTCGTCATGGCGCTCGACGCTGGCCACCGAGGGCATCCGCCCGAGCAATTGGCCGATGCCTTCCAACAGCCAGTCCGGCGGGGCGAAACAGAGTTGCACGTCGACGATCAGCAGGGCCTGGCGCATCGGTAGTCGGCTCCGGAAGAACAGGCCAGGCATTCTAGCCCACTCCGCCCCGTCGCTCCGCGCTCCAGCGAAACTGGGCTAGCCTGAGGAAACCTTTCGACGGAGAGCCTTCATGCGCCCGATGTACGCCGTAGCGATCCTTTTCCTCCTGGCTGGCTGTTCCTCGGTTCCCGCCGAGAAGACCCGGGCGATCCCCGCCGAACGCCTGCTCGGCTACCAGCAACCGGTGAGCGGTGGCGGCCGGCTGGAAGTCCACCGCGACTATGGCTACCTGGGCGGCGGCTGCTACGTGGCGCTCCTTATCGACCGCCAGGTCGCCGCGCGCATCGGCGTCGGCGAGGAAGCCAGCTTCCAGGTGCCGGCGGGCGAGCATGTGGTCGGTATCGGCATCGATACCCAGGACGACACCCTCTGCGGCAAGGGCCTGCTGAACCGCGAGCTGAGAACCCGGATCGCCGCGGACGGCAACGCGCGCTTCCGCATCGTCAGCGAGGCCAGCAGCGGGTTCGACATCCGCGCCGAATGATCCGGGGCGACAGGTCGGCCGCGTTCGCCGGTCGAGGTTCAAAGCGATTCCATCAGGTCCTTGCCGCGCTGCAGCCAGCCCGGCGCCGAGCCGGGGCTCGGCGGTTGCGCCTGCTCCGTACCCATGTCCTGCAAGGCCTGCTTCGCCTCGGCGAGCCAGGCCGGCGTCGCCGCCGCGGGCGCCTGGGTGAGTTCGGCCTTGGCCACCAGCCCGGCCAGGCTGCCCAGGTCGCGCGCCTTGAGCGCCTCCACGGTCTGCTGAGCCAGCAGCACCTGCTGCAATGCGGGCGATTGCACCGCCGCGACCGCCAGCGGCGGCGGTGGCGGCAACTGGCCGATCTGCTCGACCTTGTCGCCAGGCTCGCGGGTGAAGGCCCGCAGGTTGTCCAGCGCCGCCCCGCCGACCATCGGCAAGGCGATCCCGGTCAGCGGGTCGAAGGCGCTGACCTCCGGCAGGCCGACCTTGCCGCTCAGCAGCGGACGCGCCAGCGATGGCAGGAACAGCCCGAGCAGCATCCGCGGATCGCGACGCTTGACGCTGAGGCCGACGCTGGCCAGCATCACCCCGACGCCTACCACCCGCCCGGCGGTGGCCAGTACCGAGAGCCGCTTGTTCGACTCGTTGTCGAAATGCACCAGGCGATAGCGGAAGTAGTCGGTGAAGGGTTCTCGCGGGCCTATCGCCGAAGTGTTCATGAACCAGGCGCGGGAGTCGTGCACCTGTTCGTCGAATAGCGCCACCAGTTTTTCCTGGCCCGGCGCCACCCGGTCGGGAGCGCTGAACAACTGGTGGTAGCGCGCGCTGCCGTCGCGGTGGATCTGGCTGTATTCCTCGGCTTCGTCTTCCTCGTTGATCAGGAATACGGTGCCGCCGAGCAGCAGGTCGATCACTCCCCCCACCGTCATGCCGTCGTCGAGCACGCCCCAGTCGCCCTTGTAGTCATGGGCGAATTCGGCGGCGGCGCCGAGCAGTTGGCGCTGGTCCAGCGGCGGGTCGAACTGCTTCTCCACCCGCAGGTCGCGCAGTTGGTCCTCGCCGCCGATCAGCGCCACGTTGCGATCCCACTCCGCCTGTTCGGCGGCGCTCATCGGCGGGAGCGGCTCGCCCTGCTGGGCGGCCGCGTACTCCCGGCTACGCCGCTTGTGCAGGGCCTCCCAGGCCTTCTGCTGGGCTTCCGGCATGTCCGGCGGGACATTGGCGAAGAACGCCTTGTTGCGCAGCCCGCCGGCATAGCGGTCGATGCGCCAGGCGGTGATCAACGCGGTCTCGCGACGGATCACCTCTTCCAGGGGGCCGGCCTTGGCCTGGGCCTGCCAGGCGTTGAAACGGGTGGCGAGTTCTTCGGAGACGCTGAACTCCGCTTCAATCTTGGGCACCATTACCCGCCAATCTTCATGAAAGTCTGGATGGACGGCAGGTGCTGGAACTTGCAAAGGAGCACCTGCCTCGAAAGCCTCCGCATACATATGCTGCAACGCTATCTGGGATAGCAGAGATTCCGAACCTCCCACAGCTTTCCCCTGGTTGCCGACGCCATAACCGCCACCAACATCCGAGTGAACACCAGGATAAGCATATTCCACCGTCCACTTCCGGTAGCAGGAGGGCCCCGTCCGACGTCCGTTGGCATCCATGTCACGACGGCGGATCGAATCGAGTGGAAAACTGGCACGCTGCTCATGACAGGAAACCAGATGCACGCAACGTTTCAGAAAAGAACAGTCTTCCGGCAGGATGGTCGGCAGGCACTGGGAGAGGGCCTCATCGGGCAGGCGCATGGTGTCATCGGCCCAATCCATATGCCCGGCAGCGAACGGCGCACTATCCGCCAGCCCAACTGCCGCCACGGTATCGAAAAGGCCGAGGAACTCGATCGAGATCGGCAGACCGGCAAAGCGATATTCCACCCGACCATCGGCATCGCTGACCCGGGTTAGCTCCTGCAGCCAGTTGGCAAAGGCTCGTGCTTCTGCCGCCCCACGGGAGAATCCGTAGACATACAAGCGCATGGCCAGGATATGCGGTTTCTGCCCAGAGTTCTGACGCTGTCGAAGCTTTTCTTCCAGTTCCTTGAGTTTTGGCTCCAAGGCAGCTCGGCGTTTTTTCTCGCCATTTTCCAATAAACCACCAGTGAGCGTACTGACGGTCCAGTTAGTGGACATTTCTTCTACTAGGCCCTGAACCTCATTTAGGTTAAGCCTACTTTTTAATAAAGTATAGAAAAGAGCATCAACCAACTGAATAAGACCCCAGTTTATTCGATTTTCGCCTCCCTCAGCACCAATTAACCCCATGCCTGAAGGCGTAAATTCTTTAATATCCGGAAACACCGTACCCACACCTGGGCAATAGTACTTAAAAATCCCCCTGCTGCTTATATCATCGCCACCCCCAATACTTGCATGAATTAGCTTAGCGACATTACTGCAAGATGGAGAAACCGATGAACTATCAGCCTTATCGTTATTATTAGTCCCATCAAACCCAAGTGTAATATGGATAGCTTTACAGCAAGGCGCACCACCGACTACGTCACCTTCAGAAAGCCTTTTTTGCTCTTGCGCCCTTGAAAAAACCCGTTCATCGCTCTGCTGCTTTAATATATTTTCTGATAATTTTTTAGAATCATAAATCAGGCGCCCTGCCACAGGATGGGTGGGTGCTATATGAAATCCAAAATTAGGCATCTTCCCACCTGCCTTCAGTTAGCCGGACATATCGTTGACTTTCTCATCTCGAAATAGGCCTTATCAGGATATTTTGGATGATTTGGCCCATAACAAGTCGTAGAAACAGCCACCTCGTCACACGGCAAGAAGTGCACCTGCAGCAAGCACACCTTTTCATCATACCTAGGTACATTCACAGTCGCCTTGTGACGGGTGTAACTTGAGGCATGCCTCAAATAATCACTCTTATCCAACCCCCCATATTTATCTCGTTTTATAACGGTACGGGGATTGGGATCCTTCTCCCATTCCACAATAACTTTCAAATTTGGATTCCATCTCTTTGGAATTACCCCACAACAAACTTGACTACCATCTCCCTGATAAGGACCTAAGTTCGGTCCGCCAGCACCATTCACCGTAAATTCGTTAATCGCCGCCGGAGTATGGTTGTAACCCATGATAGGTGCAGACAGCACTTCAGGCCCAGCTTGGCATGCCACCAGCCCAAAGAAGGCGCTGAGAAAAACCACCAACCAAATGGACTTTTTATTTCCCACACAGATCAAGTTCATCAACTTTTGCATGGCATATCCCTCATAGGATAGTTATAAGGATATCCAAAATACCCCGGAGAAGTGGCTGCAGCAGCTACACGAACCTGATTGCAAGGTAGAAAGTGCACCCTCAATGGACCAGGGTTGTCGTACCTTGGTATTTCGACTACGGCTTTATGACGAGTGTATGTTTTTCTTTGAGCCTTCATACGGGTTCTCCACTCATCTGAAAAAGTCGGTTCCGACCAATCTGCAGAGGAATAGGGCTCTGGGTCTACTTCCCACTCTACAACAGCTCTCAACTCAGAGTTCCAATGGCGAGGGACTACACTACAACATACTTGACTACCACCACCTTGGTTCGGCCCAATATTTGGCCCACCAGCCCCATTCACAGTAAACCAATTAATTGACGACGAAGTATGGTTATACCCCATGACTGGTGCAGGCAACATTTCAGGAGCAGCCTGGCATCCTCCCGAAGGAAGAATTCCACAAAAAAAGCAAACCAACCAAACATACTTTTTCATGCACCTCATCACCAAGACCTCTTGCATCAAGACTCCTTAGTATCAGAACAAGCCCTCTCCGGACAATCCGAATGAGAAGATACATATAAAGCAGTTGAAATCGCAGTCTTATCACATCGAAAGAAAATTTACTTTCAGCGAGCAAATTCTCTTACTTTCATAGCGGGGTATATCAACAACTGTTTTGTGACGCGTATAACCTTCAGCATGTCGTCGATAATCCTGCATATCCAGATTCCCGTGTCGATCTCGCTTGAGATCAGCATTAGGGGCAGGATCAACCTCCCACTCTACAATTGCCTCCAAACCCGGCACCCAGTACTTTGGAATCACACCACAACATACCTGCCCACCTCCGCCCTGGTGAGGGCCCAGGTTTGGCCCCTCTGTCCCATTCACCGAAAACCAATTGATCGCCGCGGACGTATGGTTGGAACCCATCACCGGCGCCGCCAGCATGTCCGGCCCGCTCTGGCAGCCTACGGCCAGCAGGGGCCCCGGAAGCAGGGCGGGAAGGCCGATGCCGCGCGCGTTCATGCGCGACTCGTTCCCGCCGGGGAAAAGCCGGGGCCGGGGGTCTGTTCGCGCAGCCACTGGGCGACGAAGGCATCGCGCTGGTCGAAGTCCTGCAAGCCCTGGCGGTCGGCGGCCAGGTGCGCCTGGACCAGATGCTGGAGCAGGCTTTCCTGGCCGCCCAGGCCATGCTCGCGGGGCAGCACGAAGTATTCGCGGCGGTAGGCTTCGGCCTCGCTCCAGGCGCGCAAGGCGGCGACTTGGTGCGCTTCCAGGCGGAGGGCCGCTTGCAGCGGCGGCGTCTCGTGGGCCTGGTAATGACCGGCCAGCTCCCTCGGCCGGCCGTCGCGGTCCAGCCAGTGCCAGCTGGAAACCGGGGCATGCAGGTAGCGGCTCTGCCAGGGGTCGAGCATGTCGCTGACGGCCATGAACAGGCCCGGCTCGTAGAAGCGCAGCACGCCGCTGGAACGACCCTGGTTCCACTCAGCCTGGGTGCAGCTGCGCAGGTGCTCGCCCAGGCGCGGCAACGGCCAGGGGCTGAACAGGAGCATCAGGTGGCGGCGGCAGTCGATGCGCTCGAGCAGCTCGTCCAGCCAGGCCGCGTGGCCGTCTTCCAGGCGCAGCAGCAGCGGGCCCTCGTCGGCCAGGGCGGCCTCCGGGGTTTGCTCCAGCAATTTGAACAGCGCCGGAGGATCGCTTTGCCGCGCGAGCTCGGCGAGCAAGGGATAGTCGTCCAGCCCGGTGGCATCGACCAATACATCGATGTGGGTCTGCAAGCCGCGATCGCGGGAGCGCTGCCACAGCTCGCGGGCCCAATGGCGGGGGTTCGGCGTCATCGCGGTTCCTCAGCGCTCGGCGAGCGCCTGGCCTCTTTTCTTCGCCTGTAGCAGGCACTCTTCGCAAACCGGTTGTCGCGGCGGCAGGTTGGCCGCGACCGCCTCGGGTGGCGCGCCGGGGCTGTCCTGGTCGGCCATGCCCGGCACCCGCGGCATCTTGATCGCGATCCCCGAGCCGCTTCCCGGCGCGCCGCCTGCATTGATCCGTGCCAGCGGGCCGCTGATGGCGATGCCGCTTGCGTCAAGCCGGATGAAGCTGCCGCCGGCCTTCACCGTCAGTTCGCTGTCAGCCTCGATCACCATCTTCTGCCCGGCCTTCAGGTGGATCTCGCGCCCGGCCCTGGCCAGGTAGGCACGACCGAGCTTCACGTGCTGGCTGTCGCCGACCGTCAGGTGGTCATCGGCCTTCAGCTCGACCTTGCGCTCTCCGTGCACGGTGTGATGCTCCTCGGCCTTGAACTCGCTGTAGCTGTTCGCCTCCACGGTGTCGTGGCGTTCGTGGCCGACGCGGATCTTCTGGTCGTGCTCGATGTTCTCGTCCCAGTCGCGCTGGGCATGGACGAAGATCTGTTCCTGGCCCTTGCGATCCTCGATGCGCAGCTCGTTGTAGCCACCGCCGCCAGGGCTGCTGAGGCTCTTGAAGACGCTGCGGGTCTGGTTCGCCGGCAACTCGTAGGGCACCGGGTGGGCGGCGTGGTAGACGCAGCCGCTGACCAGCGGCTGGTCAGGATCGCCTTCGAGGAAGTCCACCAGCACTTCCATGCCGACCCGCGGAATGACGAGGCCGCCATAGCCGTTGCCGGCCCAACCGCTGGCTACGCGCAGCCAGCAACTGCTCTTGTCGTCGCCCTGGCCCTCGCGGTCCCAGTGGAACTGCACCCTGACCCGGCCGTAGCGGTCGCAGTGGATTTCCTCGCCCGGCGGGCCGGTCACCACCGCGGTCTGGCTGCCCAGCACGCGCGGCTTCGGGTGCTCCAGCGGCGGGCGGAAGAACACCTCCCAGGGCGTGGCGAGGAAGCGGTTGCGGTAGCCCTGCTGGAAGTCGTCCGTGCTGGCCGACGTGTCGGAGGTAACGTTCTCTTCCAGCACCTGCGGCTGCTTGCCTTCGTGGAAGATTTCGCTGAGCAGCCACAGGTCGTTCCACTCCGCACGCGGGTGCTCGGCGATCTCCAGGAAATGCCCGCTGACCAGCAGCGGCTGGTCGCTGACCCCTTCGCCCAGGCGCCGGTCGGCGCGGTGGCGCTCCAGGGCGCGCTGGCTGAGCAGCTTGCCGCGCTGGCGATCGACGAAGCGACCGGGGTAGTCGTAGTCCTCCAGGTCCGGCTCGGCCGGGGCGTCGGCAGCGGGGCGATTGCCGGCCTCCAGCAGCAGCCGCGGCTTCTCGAAGTCGTAGTCGCGGCGAGTGGTGCGCGTGGTGCGGCTGGCCAGGCGCAGGCTGAAGCGCTTGATCACCGGTTCGTCGGCGACCAGCCCGCTGTCGTGCACGTAGGCGGTGGGACGGCCCAGGCGGGGGAACACCGTCTGGTCGTCGCCGAACACCAGCAGGTGCGCCTCGGCGCTGTGCCGGAAATGGAAATGGATGCCCTCTTCGGCACAGAGGCGCTGGACGAAATGCAGGTCGCTTTCGTCGTACTGCACGCAGTATTCGCGCTCGGGATACCGGGTGCCGAGCTGGAAGCGGTAGGCGTCGGCGAGGATGCCGTGCTCCTCGAGGATCAGGGCGACGATCTGCGGCACCGTGAGGTGCTGGAATATCCGCTGGTTGTTGCGCTGGGCGAGGTAGGCCAGGTGCGGGACGAGGGTGAGGCGATAGCGGGTCAGGCGCTTGCCGGCATCGCCCTGGGCAGCGCCGTAGACCAGGCCGTGGACACCCTGGCCCTGCGGGGTGAAGGCGAGGAAGGCGGGCCGGTGGAGGAACGTTTCGAGGTCGAGGCCGGCGCGCGCTCCGACCAGTTCGAGTTCGAAACGGTAGGGGCGACTGATGCCTTCGTGGCCGTTGAAGGCGAGGACCTGCAGGTCGTGGCGGAAGCCGTCGAGGGTGAGGCTGAAGTGGGTCTGGTTGGCCGGGTTGAACATCCGCTGTCCCCTGTTGCTCGAAAAACCTGCACGGCTGGCGTCCCTGTTCGCCGTGGTCGCTCCGAAGAGCGGGATAGCGCGGATGCTACGTCAAAAAAACTGTGCAAATTGTTGCGCACATCGCCGGAAAACCGCGGTGCGCCTGACCCTCGACAGTATGTAACAAAATATTTCAGATAAATTCGACGAGCGAAGGACCGCCCCCGTCCCGGGCCGGCCCTTGCGCAATCAGCCTTGCAGACGCTGCGCCAAACGCTCCTGAAGTTGTGCGAGCACTTCCGGGTCGCCCTGCTTCGCCGCATGGATGCCGAGGTTCTCGCCGCTGAAGCGCGGGACGATGTGGAAATGGATGTGGAAGACCGTCTGCCCGGCGGGGGCGCCATTGAACTGGGCGACCTGCACGCCGTCCGGCTGCACCTCCTCGACCAGGGCGCGGGTCAGGCGCTGGACCACGGCCATGACCTTGGCCAGGTTCTGCGCATCGATCTCGAGCAGGTTGCGCGCCTCGGCGTGCTTGGGAATCACCAGGGTATGCCCGTAGGACTGCGGGAACAGATCGAGGAAGGCGAGCACGTCCTCGTCTTCGTAGACCTTGTAGCAGGGAGCTTCGCCGCGAATGATCTTGGCGAAGATGTTCTGGGAATCGTAAACGCCGTGCAGACTCATGGAGGCTTTCCTTGAACGAACCGGAATAGACCTGCGCACCATACCGGCTCGCTCCCCGCTCGTCACGACGTGATGCGTCGCGCGCTCCACACACTTCGAAAGAAATTGTCACAAGCCCGTCATCACCCTTCCCTACTTTCGTAGCACTCGCCGGATGGCCCCGCCGTCTCGCACAGCCACCTCCTCAACATAGGGAAATGCGTCATGACCCCAGGTTATCCCCTCGCCCTCTCTCTTGCCGTCTCCATGGCCGTGCTCGGCAGCGCCTTGCCGGCCCAGGCGCGCCAGGACGATCCGTCGCTGTTCAACCGCCAGGCCCGTGGCGAACTCAGCGAATACGGCGGCGCACGGCGCGTCGAGCAGGACCTGACCCAGGCCCTGAAGCAGTCGCTGTCGAAGAAGAAGGCGAAGAACGTGATCCTGCTGATCGGCGACGGCATGGGCGACTCCGAGATCACCGTGGCGCGCAACTACGCGCGCGGCGCGGGCGGCTACTTCAAGGGTATCGATGCGCTGCCGCTGACCGGCCAGTACACCCACTACTCCCTGCACAAGGACAGCGGCCTGCCGGACTACGTGACCGATTCCGCCGCCTCCGCCACCGCCTGGACCACCGGGGTCAAGTCGTACAACGGCGCAATCGGCGTGGATATCCACGAACAGCCACACCGCAACCTGCTGGAGCTGGCCAAGCTCAACGGCAAGGCCACCGGCAACGTCTCCACCGCCGAGCTGCAGGACGCCACCCCGGCCGCCCTGCTCGCCCACGTCACCGCTCGCAAGTGCTACGGCCCCGAAGCCACCAGCAAGCAGTGCCCGAGCAATGCCCTGGAGAACGGCGGCGCCGGCTCGATCACCGAGCAATGGCTGAAGACCCGCCCTGACGTGGTCCTCGGCGGCGGCGCCGCGACCTTCGCGGAAACCGCCAAGGCTGGCCGCTATGCCGGCAAGACCCTCCGCACCCAGGCCGAAGCCCGCGGCTACCGGATCGTCGAGAACCTCGACGAGCTGAAAGCCGTGCGCCGCGCCAACCAGAAGCAGCCGCTGATCGGCCTGTTCGCGCCGGGCAACATGCCAGTGCGCTGGCTCGGTCCGACCGCCACCTACCACGGCAACCTGAACCAGCCGGCGGTGAGCTGCGAGGCGAACCCGAAGCGCACCGCCGACATCCCGACCCTGGCGCAAATGACCAGCAAGGCCATCGAGCTGCTGAAGGACAATCCGAACGGCTTCTTCCTGCAGGTCGAGGGCGCGTCCATCGACAAGCAGGACCACGCCGCGAATCCGTGCGGCCAGATCGGCGAGACCGTCGACCTCGACGAAGCCGTGCAGAAGGCCCTGGCCTTCGCCAAGGCCGATGGCGAGACCCTGGTGATCGTCACCGCCGACCACGCCCACTCCAGCCAGATCATCCCGCCGGAAACCGCCGCGCCGGGGCTGACCCAACTGCTCACGACCAAGGACGGCGCGCCGCTGGCGATCAGCTACGGCAACTCCGAGGAAGGCTCCCAGGAGCACACCGGCACCCAGTTGCGCATCGCCGCCTACGGCCCGCAGGCGGCCAATGTCACCGGCCTGACCGACCAGACCGACCTGTTCTTCACCATCCGTCGCGCACTGAACCTGCGCGACTGATCGGACCAGAACGAAAAAGGCGCGCCGGTTTCGACCGGCGCGCCTTTTTCATTTCGCGCGGCATCCCTGGAACTAGCCCTCAACCTGGCTCCACTGCTTGGCCAGGCGCTTGTCCGAGACCGGCAGCCGGGTCCCCAGTTGCTGGGCGAACAACGAGACCCGGTACTCCTCCAGCATCCAGCGATACACCTGCAACTCGGCGTCGCGCTTGCCTTCCTGGGCGTGCTTGGCGAGGCGCGCCTGGTATTGCGCCCAGAGTTCGCCCAGCTCGCCGCTCCACACCCGGTCGCGCTGGACCTGGCCGGCGACCTTGTCCAGGCGCTGCTCGATGGCCTTGAGGTAACGCGGATACTCCTTCAACCACTCCAGCGGGGTGGCGCGGACGAACCCCGGATACACCAGGTTGGCCAGTTGGCCCTTGACGTCGTTCAGCGGCACGGTCATGGCCAGCTCGACCTTGCCCTTGAAGCGCTTCTGCAGGCCGTGCCAGAGCTTGAGGATATCCAGCACCAGGCGTGCCAGGCGCTCGGCGTGCTCGTTCCAGGCAGCGCGCTTGCGCTCGGCCAGCGCGGCCAGGGCGGCGCCGTCGCGCGGCAGGCTTTCGCCCTGCAGCACGCAACTGTCGAGACTGGCCAGGAGGATGTCCTCGACCAGCGCCTCGACCCGTCCCAGCTCGCGGTACAGCAGGCCCATCTCGGTCTGCCCCGGCAGCTTGGCGCGCAGGTACTTGGCCGGCTCGGCCAGTTGCTGCAACAGCAGTCGTTGCAGGGCGCGGCGGTGTTGGTAGTCGGCCTCGGCCTGGGTCGGGAAGCGCCCTTCCTTGACCTCGCCCTGCTCCTCCACCAGCGCCGGGTATACCGTCATCGACAATCCGGCGACCTTCTGCTGGGCCTTCTCGGCGACGCTGGCGAAGGCCTTGGCCTCCACCGGACGCTGCTGTTCCTTGTCGGCCTGGGGAATCGCCAGGGCCGCCTGGCTGGCTTCGGCGAAACGCGCGGTGAGTTCGGCCAGGTCGCGGCCCTCGCCGAGGAACTTGCCTTGGGCGTCGACCACCTCGATGTTCATCCGCAGGTGATCGTCCAACTGCGTCGCCGCCTCGGCCCAGGCCTCGTCGGCTACCCGCACGCCGGTCATGCGCTGAAGCTCGCGGCCCAGCGCCTGCGGCAGCGAACCTTCGCCGAAGGTGATGCGCTCCAGGGCGGCGCGGACGAAGTCCGGTACCGGCACGAAGCTCTTGCGGATCGCCTTCGGCAGGTTGCGCACCAGCGCCACCGCCTTGTCGTAGAGCAGGCCGGGCACCAGCCAGTCGATGCGTTCGGCCGGCAATTGCGGCAGCAGCGGCGCCGGTACCCGCACGGTGACGCCGTCGCGCGCGGTGCCGGGCTCGAACTGGTAGCTCAGCGACAGGTGCAGATCGCCCAGGCGCAGGCGATCCGGGTACTGCGCCGCAGTGACTTCGCTGGCTTCGCGGGCCAGCACGTCTTCCTCGCGCATCAGCAGCAGGTCCGGCTGGTTCTGCCGCTCGCGGGCGTACCATTTCTCGAAACTGGCGGTCTGGTAGATGTCCGCCGGCAGGCGCGCGTCGTAATAGGCGAACAGGGTTTCCTCGTCGGCCAGGATGTCGCGCCGGCGTGCCTTGGCTTCCAGCTCGTCGAGCTTTTCCAGCAACTGCCGGTTGGCGCTCAGGCACCTGGCGCGGCTGTTGATCTCGCCGCGCACCAGGCCTTCGCGGATGAACAGCTCGCGCGCCACCGGCGGGTCGATCGGACCATAGTGCACCGGACGTCGACCGATGACGATGAGGCCGTAGAGGGTGACCTGCTCGAACGCCACCACCTGGCCGCGACGCTTCTCCCAGTGCGGCTCGAAGTGGTTGGTCTTGATCAGGTGCCCAGCCAGCGGCTCCAGCCAGTCCGGCTCGATCTTCGCGACCATTCGGGCGAACAGCTTGGTGGTCTCCACCAGTTCCGCGGCCATGATCCATTGCGGGCGCTTGCGAGCGATGCCGCTGGACGGATGGATCCAGAAACGTCGCTGGCGAGCGCCGAGGTAGTCGCCTTCCTCGGCCTTCTGCCCGATCTGGCTGAGCAGGCCGGACAGGATCGCTTTGTGGACCGCCGCGTAATCGATCCCCGGTACCTCGCGTTCGTTGTCGGCCGACGCGCCTTTCTTCGCCTCCGGCTTGCGCGCCTCGGCCTTGGCCGGACGCCCGAACGGCAGCTTCAGTTCGCGGCAGATCAGGGTCAGTTGGCGATGGGCGTCGCGCCACTCACGCAGGCGCAGGTAGTTGAGGAAGTTCTTCCGGCACCAGCTGCGCAGGGCGTTGGAGCCCAGCGCCTGGCGCTGTTCCTCGAAGCCACGCCAGAGATTGATCAGCGCGGCGAAGTCGGAATCCGGATCCTTCCATTGCGCGTGCGCCTGGTCGGCGGCCTGCTGCCGCTCCACCGGACGCTCGCGCGGGTCCTGCACGGACAGCGCGCTGGCCACCGTCAACACTTCCTCGAGGCTACCCTGCTGGGCCGCCTCCAGCAGCATGCGGCCCAGCCTCGGGTCGATCGGCAGGCGCGCCAGTTGGCGCCCCAGCGGGGTCAGCTGGCCTTCGCGGTTGACCGCCGACAGTTCCTGCAGAAGGGTGAAGCCGTCCTTGATCGCCTTGCCGTCCGGCGGCTCGATGAAGGGGAACGCCTCGATGTCGCCGAGGCGCAGGTGCAGCATCTGCAGGATCACCGCGGCCAGGTTGGTGCGGAGGATTTCCGGGTCGGTGAAGGCCGGACGCGCGTTGAAGTCCTCCTCGCTGTAGAGACGCACGCATATGCCCGGCTCGACCCGTCCGCAACGGCCCTTGCGCTGGTTGGCGCTGGCCTGCGACACCGCCTCGATGGGCAGCCGCTGGACCTTGGCGCGGTAGCTGTAGCGGCTGATCCGCGCGGTGCCGCTGTCGATCACGTAACGGATGCCCGGCACCGTCAGCGAGGTTTCCGCGACGTTGGTGGACAGCACGATCTTGCGTCCCGGGCGCGGCTGGAAGATCTTCTGCTGCTCGGCCGGGGTCAGTCGTGCGTACAGCGGCAGCACCTCGGTGTGGCGCAGGTTGGCCTTGCGCAGCATCTCCGCGGCGTCGCGGATCTCCCGCTCGCCGGGGAGGAACACCAGCACGTCGCCGGGCCGCTTGCCGACCTCGCGTTCGTGGGCGGCGATCTCGTCGAGGGCGGCGAGGATGCCCTGGTCCACCGACAGGTCGTCCTCGACCCGGTTGCCCTCCTCGTCGGTTTCCGCCGCCAGCGGCCGGTACCAGGTCTCCACCGGATAGGTGCGGCCGGAAACCTCGATCACCGGGGCGCCGTCGAAATGCCGGGAGAAACGCTCCAGGTCGATGGTCGCCGAGGTGATGATCAGCTTCAGGTCCGGACGCCGGTGCAACAGGGTCTTCAGGTAGCCGAGGAGGAAGTCGATGTTCAGGCTGCGCTCGTGGGCTTCGTCGACGATCAGCGTGTCGTAGCGCTCCAGGTAGCGGTCGTGCTGGGTCTCGGCCAGGAGGATGCCGTCGGTCATCAGCTTGACCAGGGTGCTGTCGTCGCTCTGGTCCTCGAAGCGCACCTGGTAGCCGACCAGCGCGCCCAGCGGCGTGCCGATCTCTTCCGCGACCCGCGTCGCCACGCTGCGCGCCGCCAGCCGACGCGGCTGGGTATGGCCGATCAGGCCGTGGATGCCGCGCCCCAGCTCCAGGCAGATCTTCGGCAACTGGGTGGTCTTGCCCGAGCCGGTCTCGCCGGCGATCACCACCACCTGGTGGGCGGCGATGGCGGCCTTGATCTCGTCGCGCTTGGCGGCGATCGGCAGGCTGTCGTCGTAGCGGATCGCCGGCACGCTGGCGCGCCGCGCCTCGACCTTGGCGCAGGAGGCCTGGAAGCGCTCGACCCACTGCGCCAGGCGCGCGTCGTCGGGCTGCTTGCGCAGTTCGTGGAGCTGCCGGCGCAAGCGGTGGCGGTCGCTGATCTGGGCCTGGTCGAGGCGCCGGACGAGTTGGTCGAGGGAAGGAGTCTGGTCGGTCATCTAGGCTTTTCGAATGCTGTGAGCGTGCCGCAGTCGCGGAGGACGGGAAGAAGCTCCGGCCACTGCCGAGGCGAAAAATATTCGGAATTGTCGCAGATTTGAGCGGAAGAGGACGAATCCCGGTTAACGCTCGCTGCCGCTATACGGCCGACGCTGCTGCTGGGCGATGGCCCTCTCAGCGCCCCAGTCGTTTGAGCACCTCGGGGCCGGCGCGATCCAGCAATACCTGGATCAGTTCCAGACACGGCTGATCGGCAGACGGCGTATTTCTTCGGCCAGGGCAGGATCGAGGCGGGCCATGGGGGTTTCCTCCGGCAGGTGATGCGCTGCAGGCACGTCCGCACAGGCCCGCTCACCCCGCAACCGACTGCCAGCAACGAAGAAGCCCCGCATCGGCGGGGCTTCTTCAGGCAACGGCGGACTTACTTCTGGCCCGCTTTCTTCAGCTCTTCGTCGCGCAGTTCGCGGCGCAGGATCTTGCCGACGTTGGTGGTCGGCAGGCTGTCGCGGAACTCCACGGCCTTCGGCCGCTTGTAGCCGGTCAGGTTGTCATGCATGTGCTGCATGACCTGTTCCTTGGTCAGGGTCGCCCCCGGCTTGACCACCACGAAGACCTTGATCGACTCGCCGGACTTCTCGTCGGGGATGCCGATCGCGGCACACTGCAGGACGCCCGGCAGGGTCGCCAGCACGTCTTCCAGCTCGTTCGGGTAAACATTGAAGCCGGAGACCAGGATCATGTCCTTCTTCCGGTCGACGATGCGCATGTAGCCGTCTTCCTGGATGATCGCGATATCGCCGGTCTTCAGCCAACCATCGGCGTCGAGGATCTCGTCGGTGGCTTCCTGGCGCTGCCAGTAGCCCTTCATCACCTGCGGGCCTTTCACGCAGAGTTCGCCGCGCTCGCCCAGGGGCACTTCCTGGCCGTCGTCGCCGATCACCTTGCACAGGGTCGAGGGCACCGGAATACCGATGGTGCCGACCTGGATGTTCTGGAACGGGTTGACCGATACCACCGGCGCGGTCTCGGTCATGCCGTAGCCTTCGCAGATGGCGCAGCCGGTGACTTCCTTCCAGCGCTCCGCGGTGGCCAGCTGCAGTGCCATGCCGCCGGAGAGGGTCAGTTTCAGCGCGGAGAAGTCCAGCTTGCGGAAGGTCTCGTTGTTGCACAGGGCGACGAACAGGGTGTTCAGGCCGACGAAGCCGGTGAACTTCCACTGGCCGAGGTCCTTGAGCATCGACGGCAGGTCGCGCGGGTTGGTGATCAGGATGTTGTGGTTGCCGGTGAGCATCATCGCCATGCAATGGAAGGTGAAGGCGTAGATGTGGTACAGCGGCAGCGGCGCGATGAGGATCTCGCAGCCCTCGTTGAGGTTGGCGCCCATCAGCGCCTTGCACTGCAACATGTTGGCCACCAGGTTGCGGTGGGTCAGCATGGCGCCCTTGGCGACCCCGGTGGTGCCGCCGGTGTATTGCAGCACGGCGACGTCGTCGGCCTGCGGCGCGGCTTCCTGGAACGACTTGCCGGCGCCCCTGGCCAGCGCGTCGGTCAGCTTGGTGGCTTGCGGCAGGCTATAGGCCGGCACCATCTTCTTGATGTGCTTGACCACGAAGTTGACGATGAAGCGCTTCAGCGGCGGCAGGATGTCGCCGACTTCGGTGACGATCACCTGCTTGACGCCGGTCTTCGGCAGTACGCCCTCGACCAGATGGGCCATGTTGGCCAGGCAAACCACCGCCTTGGCGCCGGAGTCGTTGAACTGGTGTTCCAGCTCGCGCGCGGTGTACAGCGGGTTGGTGTTGACCACGATGAGGCCGGCGCGCATGGCGCCGAAGACCACGATCGGGTATTGCAGGACGTTGGGCAACTGGACGGCGATGCGGTCGCCGGGCTTGAGATCGGTGTGCTGCTGCAGGTAGGCGGCGAAGTCGCCGGACAGCTTGTACAGCTCGCCGTAGGTCAGGGTCTTGCCCAGGTTGGTGAACGCGGGCTTGGTGGCAAAACGTTGGCAGGACTCCTTCAGTACCGACAGGATGTTCGGGTACTGGTCGGGATTGATCTCGGCAGCAATACCCGCTGGGTACTTGTCCTTCCAGAAGTTTTCGATCATGGAAGCCCACTCCTAAGCAACAGCTAATCTTCACCGCTCATGGCGGCATCTTGTTGTGATCTGCTCGCTAACCCTGGACCCAGGGCTATTAGGCGCGCCGAGATTATCAGCTTTGCCAGAGGCAGACCAGCACCAAACATGACCTATTCGGTCAAAAAAATGACCGAGACATTAGTCTCGGTCACGGTCTTTCCTGTCCCCGGCAAATGCCCGTTTCAGAGCCTTGTAAGGCTATCAGGCGATTTCGCGCAGCTCACGACGGAGGATTTTACCCACAGGCGTCATCGGTAATGCATCCTTGAGCACAATCTGTCGCGGAATTTTGTATCCGGTGAGGTTTTCCTTGCAGTAGGCCTTGAGCTCCTCGACCGACAGGCTGGGGTCGCGGGCCACCACGAACAGCTTCACCGCCTCGCCGGACTTCTCGTCGGGAATGCCCACCGCCGCGCAACTGGCCACCTTCGGATGGGCCATCACCACGTCTTCGATCTCGTTGGGGTAGACATTGAAGCCAGAGACCAGGATCAGGTCCTTCTTGCGATCGACGATACGCACGAAGCCGTCCTCGTCGATCACCGCGATGTCGCCGGTCTTCAGCCAGCCTTCGGCATCGAGAATCTCCTCGGTGGCCTCGGGACGCTGCCAGTACCCCTTCATCACTTGCGGACCTTTCACGCAGAGTTCGCCACGTTCGCCGACAGGCAGCTCGTTGCCCTGCTCGTCGATCACCTTGAGCGCCGTGCCCACGACCGGTATCCCCACCGTGCCCAGGCGCGCCTGCTCGCCGTAGGGGTTGGTGGTCACCACCGGCGAGCATTCGGTGAGGCCATAGCCTTCCACCACGGTGCAGCCGGTGACGCCCTTCCAGCGCTCGGCGGTGGCGCTGACCAGTGCGGTGCCGCCGGAGTTGGTGAGCTTCAGGTTGGAGAAATCGACGTCCTTGAACCCGGGGTGCTCCATCAGCGCGACGAACAGGGTGTTGAGGCCGAGCAGCGCGGAGAAACGCCACTTCTTCAGTTCCTTGACGAAACCAGGGATGTCGCGCGGGTTGGTGATCAGCACGTTATGGTTGCCGCTGACCATCATGCACATGCAGTTCGCGGTGAAGGCATAGATGTGGTAGAGCGGCAGCGGCGCGATCATCACCTCCTGCGCCTCCTTCATCAGCGGCAGGCCATCCTTGCCGAGCTGGGAAAGCTGGGCGTGGACCTGCAGCATGTTCGCCACGAGGTTGCCGTGGGTGAGCATCGCCCCCTTCGAGACCCCGGTGGTGCCGCCGGTGTACTGCAACACGGCGACATCCTCCAGGCCGACCCTGACCGGCTGCAGGGCATGGCCCTGGCCTTGCTTCAAGGCCTGCCTGAACGGCAGCGCCTGGGGCAAGCGATAATCGGGGACCATCTTCTTCACCGACTTCACCACGCTGTTCACCAGCCAGCCCTTCAGCGCCGGCAACAGGTCGCCCATGCGCGCCTCGATCAGGTACTCGATCCGCGTATCCGGGAGCACTTCCTCGACCAGCTTGCCGAACACGTTCAGGTAGACCAGCGCACGCACGCCGGCGTCCTTGAACTGGTGGCGCATTTCGCGGGCGGTGTACAGCGGATTGGTGTTGACCACCACCAGCCCCGCGCGCAAGGCGCCGAACACCGCGATGGGATATTGCAGGACATTGGGCATCTGCACCGCGATGCGGTCGCCGGGCTGGAGATCGGTCTGTTTCTGCAGGTAGGCGGCGAAGGCGGCGGACAGACGATCGAGTTCGGCGTAGCTGAGCGTCACGCCGAGATTGCTGAAGGCCGGGCGGTCGGCGAATTTCTTGCAGGAGCGCTCGAAGACCTCGACCACGGAACGGTAGGCGGCGAAGTCGAGACTGTCGGGTACGCCGGCCGGGCGTTTGTCGTTCCAGAATTCAGGTTGCATTTATTCTTGTCCTCTTACCTGAGCGGGTCTGGCCCGCGTGTGCGGGGTATCGGGCAACTTAGCAGTTGCATCGGACAGCGCAAATACTCCTCCTGCCCTTATTGATAGTGTGAATCTCCAGCCTGTCGCTCTTCGCCGCCCGCCATTCCAGAGCGGCCCGTGCCCAAGGGTGGCGCTTTTCCGGGACGAAACCGCGCACGCTGCTAGAATGCGCCGGAACGCGTCCGCCCGGCACAAGGAACGAACATGCCCGCCGCTGCCTACTGGCTCCCCGCCAGCGACGAAACCCCGCTGTACACCCGCCACTGGCCGAGCGCAACGGCCGTCGGCGCGGTGATGCTGTCCCACGGCATGGCCGAGCACGCCGGTCGCTACGAGCGTCTCGCCGCCGCGCTGAACGCTGCCGGCTACCACTTCTATGCGATCGACCAGCGCGGCCACGGCCGGACCGCCGAAGCCGACGAGCTGGGCCACTTCGCCGACCAGGGCGGCTGGGGCAAGGTGGTCGGCGACCTGGCCAGCCTGAACCACCATATCCGCCAGCAGCACCCGGAACTGCCGATCTTCCTGCTGGGCCACAGCATGGGCAGCTACATCTCCATGGCCTACCTGCTGCACCACAGCTGCAGCCTGCAAGGGGCGATCCTTTCCGGCTCCAACTACCAGCCGCAAGCGCTCTACCGGGTCGCCCGCCTGATCGCCCGCTTCGAGCGCTGGCGCCAGGGGCCGCTGGGCAAGAGCGCGCTGATCGACTTCCTCTCGTTCGGCTCGTTCAACAAGGCGTTCAAGCCCAATCGCACGGCCTTCGACTGGCTCAGTCGCGATCCGCAGGAAGTCGACAGGTACGTGGCCGACCCGCTGTGCGGCTTCCGCTGCAGCAACCAGTTGTGGGTGGACCTGCTCGGCGGCCTGGCCGATATCACCCCGCCCACCCACCTGCGGCAGATCGATGCCGACCTGCCGCTGCTGGTCATCGGCGGCGAACGCGACCCGGTCAGCCAGGGCAGGCGCCTGGGCGACCTGGCCGACGCCCTGCGCGGCGCCGGGCTGCGTCAGGTGACCCTGAAGACCTATCCCGAGGCCCGTCACGAGCTGTTCAACGAGAGCAACCGCGACGCGGTCACCCAAGACCTGATCGACTGGCTGGAACAGGCCCTGCGCCACCGCCGGGATCATTCGACAAAGGAGAGAACATGAGCCAGGTCCAGAACATTCCCTACGCCGAGCTAGAGGTCGGGCAAAAGGCCGAGTACACCAGCAGCATCGCCGAGCGCGACCTGCAGTTGTTCGCCGCAGTCTCCGGCGACCGCAACCCGGTGCATCTGGACGCCGCCTACGCGGCCACCACCCAGTTCAAGGAACGCATCGCCCACGGCATGCTCAGCGGCGCCCTGATCAGCGCGGCGATCGCCACCGTGCTGCCCGGCCCAGGCACCATCTATCTCGGCCAGACCCTGCGCTTCACCCGTCCGGTCAAGCTCGGCGACGACCTGAAGGTCGAACTGGAAGTCCTCGAGAAGCTGCCGAAGAACCGCGTGCGCATGGCCACGCGGGTGTTCAACCAGGCAGGCAAGCAGGTGGTCGACGGCGAAGCGGAGATCATGGCGCCGGAAGAGAAGCTCAGCGTCGAGCTGGCCGAACTGCCGCCGATCAGCATCGGCTGAGCGGCTTTCCCTACCGTCGGGCCATCCGGCCCGGCGGACTTGCCGGGCCGCCGCGCGCTGCTCTACCCTGTCCGCTGTCTTACCTCAAACACCAGGGATAACCGAAGGCACTCCACCGCCCGAAACCCCTTACCGGGAATCGGAGCCGCCATGGACCTTCGCTTGCTGTTGCTATCCCTGACCACCTTCGCCGCCGGCCTGGCGGAAAGCATCCTGATCGGCATCCTGCCGCCCCTGGCCGAAGACCTGCGGGTCTCCATCAGCCTGGCCGGCCAGCTCACCACCCTGTTCTCCCTCGGCTTCGCCCTCGCCGCACCGCTGCTCGGCTGGCTGACCCGGCGCATCGAACGCCGCCGCCTGCTGCTGGCGACCCTGCTGCTGTTCGCCCTCAGCAACGCGCTCGCCGCCCTCGCTCCGGGCTATCTCGGCCTGCTCCTGGCTCGCCTGGGAATGTCGGCCTGTTGCGGGCTGCTGATCGTCCTCGCCAGCCTGCTCGCCGCCGAGCTGGCCGCCCCGGCCCAGCGCGGCCGGGCGATCGGCCTGATCTTCATGGGCATCAGCGGTTCGCTGGTGTTCGGCGTGCCACTGGGCGTACAGATCAGCGACTGGTTCGGCTGGCGCTGGATCTTCGCCGGCATCGCGGTCTATTCGCTGCCCTTGTGCCTGCTGCTCTGGCGCTACCTGCCGCAACGCCAGGCCGGCGACCTGCCCGGCCGCGAAGGCTATCTGCGGCAGTTGCGCCAGCCCGCGCTGTGGCTCGCGCAACTGGTATCGATCCTGTTGCTCGGCGGGCACTTCACCCTGTTCGCCTATTTCACCCCGTACCTGGCGAGCATGGCCGGTATTCGCTCGCCCGGCGAGATCAGCCTGATCCTCCTGCTGATCGGCCTGGCAGCGCTGAGCGGCGGCTATATCGGCGGCTGGCTGGCCGACCGCCTCGGCCACCGGCGCGCCCTGCGTCTGGTGCCGGCGGCCTTCGCCCTGGCGCTGGCGGCGGTGCCGCTGAGCCTGGGCAGCATCGGGTTCCTGCCGGTACTGATGGTCTGGAGCGCGATCAGTTGGATGATCTCGCCGGTGGTGCAGAGCTTCCTGCTGCGCAGCGATCCGGCCAGCGGTTCCGCCGGCGTCGCCCTGAACACCTCGGCCATGCACCTGGGCGTGGGCCTCGGCGCGGCGCTGGGCGGCCTGGTGGTGGCGGCACTGGGAGTCGCCGCGACGCCCTGGGTCGGCCTCGCCCTGGTGCTGGCGGCGCTGGCCTGCGCGCTTGGCGCCAGCACGCTGGATGGCGCCACGCAAGCGCTGCCGCTCAGTCCCCCTGCACGGTGACGCTGGCGGTCATCCCGGCGCTCAGGTGGACATCCGCCGGCACCTGGTCGAGGCGGATGCGCACCGGAATGCGCTGCGCCAGGCGCACCCAGTTGAAGGTCGGCTCGACATTGGCCAGCAACTGGCCGTCCGGCGTCGAGTTGCGGTCGGTGATACCGCTGCTGATGCTCTCCACCGTGCCGTCGATCGGCTGATCGCCGCTCATCAGGCGGACCTGGGCGCGCATGCCGACGCGGATGCCGGGCAGCTTGGTTTCCTCGAAGTAGGCGACCACATAGAAGGACTGCTGGTCGACCAACGCCATCACCGCCTGGCCCGCGGTGGCGTAGTTGCCCTGGGCCAGGCGCAGGTTGGTCACCTGGCCGTTGCGCGCGGCGCGCAGTTCGCTGCGCTTGAGGTTGAGTTCGGCGATCTTCACCTGGGCCAGTGCTTCCTGGTACTCGCTGCGAGCGATGGCGGCATTGATCTGGGCGTTTTCCTTGTCCTCGGCGCTGATCGCGCCGATGCCCAGGCGGCTGCGCCGGGCCGCCTCGTTCTGGCGCAACAGGTATTGCTGGTGACGGGTCTCGGCGACGGCGCGGGCCTGCTCCAGGTTGGCCTGGTAGCGTTCCTGGTCGATGCGCATCAGCACGTCGCCAACCTTGACCACCTGGTTGTCCTTGACCTCCAGGTCGGTCACCCAGCCGGACACGTCCGGCGCCACCACCACCACGTCGGCCCGTACCCGGGCATCGCGGGTCCAGGGCGAGAGCATGTAGTAGCGCCAGAGCCAGATGCCGGCGAGGACAGCGGCAGCGACCACCAGCAGGGTGACGACGACGCGAAGCGATGCACGCATGCGAATCTCCTTCTCGGGGCGACGGATTCAGGTCGTGGCCGCCCAGGTAATGCCACTCAACATCAAAATGAACAGGGCGCAGTCGAACAGCGCCTCGTGCCAGACCCAGCGACGCAACGGCGTTTTCTGGATCAGCACCCGCAGCGCGGCGGTGGCCGCCAGCGCCAGCAGGGCATAGACGAACAGCGGGCTGAGGTAGACGCCGCCCCAGGCCGATTCATGCAGACTCATGGCTTTCCTCCTGATGGCACCACTGCTGCCAGGTGAACAGCAGTTGCGCCAGGGCCGCGCGCGCCAGGCGGCTGGCTTCGTCGTCGTGGCGAGCGTCACGCTCCAGGGCTTCGCGCAACGGCAGGCTGATCCGTTCCAGGCGGTCACTGCGCGGACCCGCGGGACCGGCCTCAAGCAGCTCGCCCAGTTCCCCGAGGAAGCGGTCGCGCGCCTTGCGCAGGACGCCACGGGCGCCTTCCAGGCAGGCCCGCAGGTGGATCAGTTCGTTACCCAGGTCGAGCGCCAGGAGGCCATCGTCCCAACGCCGCCGTTCCTGTTCCGGCAACAGGTTGGCGTGCCGCGCCAGGCGCAACAGGCGGTCGGCCATGCGCCCGCCGAACCAGTTCTCCGCCTGCGCCAGCGGGCGCCGGGTGAGGCGGCCGAGGTCGACGCAGGTGGCATCCAGCAGGCGTCGGGTCAGCCAGCCCGGACGCAAGGTCAGCAAGCGGAAGATCACCACCGCGAAGCCGACTCCGATCAGCACGCCCTGGGCGGAATTCAGCAGGGTCGCGAGGTCGTAGTCCATCTGGTTGCGCGGCGCGACCAGGACGATGAAGTGGATCGCGAACGAGGTGGCGGTGCCGGCGGTGACCGGTACGGCCATGCCCAGGGTGGCGAAGAACAGCGGCACGCCCATCGCCAGGCAGAGCAGCGGGAAGCCATTCCACTGCGGCAGCAGCCACTGGCTGACCAGCATCGCCGCCGGGATCGCGTAGACGATGCCGCGCAGGAAGCTCAGGCCGATGGCCACCGCGTTGTCGCGGTTGGCGAACAGGCTGCACACCACCGCCGCCAGCAGCATCGCGCCGGACGCCGCCGGCCACGCGGTATAGATCCAGTAGACCGACAGCCCGAGCAACGCCAGGGCGCTACGCGCGCCGTAGAACAGCGCCATCTGCAGGTCGCGGTGCCAGGACAGGGTGCCGGCGCTGCCCACCCGCCCCTCGACCTCGCCGCTGGCCACCGCGCGCATGCCCTTCTCGGCATTCACCGCCTTGAGCAGCAGCACCGAGCAGCGGGTCAGCAGGTAACGCTGGTCGTTGCTCCACTGCGGCTCGACCGCGACCTGCGCCAACTCCTCGCGCAGCGCCTGCATCGACGCCGGATCGGTTCCTTCCAGGGCGCTAGCCAGCGCGGCCAGCCAGCGCTCCACCTGGCGCTCTTCCTCTTCGCTCAGCCGCGCCCGTTGCCGGGCCACGCCGCGCGCGGTGCGCAACAGGCTGAGCAGGTCGCGCGAGAGCAACGCCAGGGCGCCGGCCCGGCGCCGCCCGCGCTCGCCTTCGAACCAGGCATGGTCGCGCTGCGCATCGACCTCGACGATCTTGCTCAGCGCGTTGAGCAGCCCCTGCGGCTGCCGCTGGCGCGGGTCGATCTCGCCGCGCGCGGCCTGCATGCCCAGCAGCCAGGTGGCGTGGGCCTGCTTGTCGAGGTTCTGCTCGACCCGCTGCGGCCAGAGGATCGCACTGACCGCCGAGGCGCAGATGATCCCCAGGCAGATCTCGGTACAACGCGCCACCGCCTGCTCGAAGACCAGCAGCGGCTGGTCCACCGCCGGCAGGCCAATGATCGCCACCGTATAGCCGGAAAGTACGAAGGCATAGGAAACGTGGTTGCGCAGGGAGGTCGAGGCCGCCGTGCAGAGCCCCAGCCAGAGCGAGATGGCCAGCAGGAACAACCAGGGCGCCTGGGCGAACAGCGCGATCATCAGCACCGACATCGCGGTGCCGACCAGGGTGCCGAGCAGGCGGAACAAGCCCTTCGCCACCACCATGCCGGACAACGGCTGGGACACGATCAGCACGGTCATCAGCGCCCATTGCGGCTGCTCCAGGTCGAAGCGAAAGGCGCACCACAACGCCAGGCCGCCGGCCAGGAGCGTCTTGATGGCGAACTTGAGCGCCAGCGTCGAGGGTGCCAGGAACGGCTTCCAGTGAATGGGCACAGGGTCTTCCGAAACGGGGTCTACATCAGCATAGATAGCCGGCGAACGCCGAGGCGATATGTGCAGCCTATATTATTAGGTTGCTAACAATATCGTCCAGCGACATTCGTAGTATCCCGATCGCTGCGCCGGTGTTTTTCCAGGCGCAAAAAAACGGGCGACCGAAGTCGCCCTAAGTGCCTTGCGTGCTCTGTGTATCCGGGAGGATCAGCCTTTGCGGCTATGGGAATCCTTCCAGATGAAGTAACCGACCCCACCGAAGAAAGCGACCATGAGGCCTACCGTAAGAATCCCTGCGAGAACCACTTCGTCGATGAACATGTTGATGGCCTCCAGTTGCCGGTTGGGTGTTGCTCGATGGGCTCAGATTAGCGAGGCGCGGCGGCGCAATATTGACCTGGATCAATCGCCCGGACGGGCTTTTTCGGCCAGGTGCATGACACTGACCCAGGTCAAGTTTCGCAGGAGGGAGAATGCGGTCGGACGCCGCAGATAACCGGGAGAAACCGGCCCGATCGCCGCACGTTGCCCGCAGGAATGCGCCGCCGGCGAACGCGGCGGCGGAGGCTTCAGCGCTTCTTCGGCTTGCCTTTCGGCTTCTTCCGCGGCTTGCCCAGCGGCAACACCTGTTCGAAGGCCTTGCGGACCTCCTGCAGGCGCTTCTCGTGCACGTCGTGGATGCGCTTGTCGCGCTCGGCGCTGAGGTCGATCACCTTGTCGTCGTCGTTCATGGCTGGGGGTACACCAGGCGGAAGGTCAGGTTCAAACGGGGCATGCAGGAGCGGCGGGTCTTCGCCACCTGATGTTGCCAATGATGCTGGGTTGCGCCGTGCATGACCAGCAGGCTGCCATGGGTCAGTTCCAGAGAGTGGGCGATGCGGGTCTGGCCCTTGCGCCGCAGGTCGAAGCGGCGGCTGCCGCCGAGACTGAGCGAGGCGACCAGCGGATCGCGGCGCAGCTCTGGCTCGTCGTCGCTGTGCCAGCCCATGGAGTCCTGGCCGTCGCGGTAGTAGTTCAGCAGCACGCCGTTGACCCGCTGGCCGACCTCGCGCTCCACGCGCTCGCGGATCTCGCCGAGCAACGCGGTCCATGGCAGCGGCCGGTGGACCTGGCCGGAATAACGGTAGGCGGCGTCAGGGTCGCCGTACCAGGCCACCAGGCGCGGGGTCGGATGCTCCTCGCCATGGATGCGCAGGATCGGCTGTTCCCAGGGCGTTTCCTGTTCCAGGCGCAACAGCCAGGCGCTCGCCAGCGGCGCATCCAGCCAATGCGGGAGATAGCGCAGGTCGGCGTCCGGCAGGGTCAGGGGTGCGTCGGCGAACAGGTCCATGGGCCGCAGGTTACTACGCCGCAAGGCCGCTGCTGAAGCCTGGAAAACCAGGGTTACACTTCGATGTCGATCAATTGTCCCTTGCGCGGCAGCTCGTCCGCCTGGGCGCTCTCCCCCGCCTCGTCAGCCGGCGCCTCGTCCCCCTCGTCGCTCCGCGCGTGCGCCTCGCCGCCCTGGCGGCGCTGGCGACGGCGGTATTCCTCTTCCAGCCAGCTTTCCTCGTCGCGCTCCTGGCGCAAGGCGACGCCATCGCTGCCCGCGCCAGCCTGGGTCGGCGCGACCGGCGGCGTGGCCGGACGGGGCTTGGGCGGGTCCTGCTGGACGGTGACCGGGATCAGGCCCTGGGGGATCGGCGGAAGCATGCAGGCAACCTCTCTGGGTAGTGCCGCGTCATGGGTTCTCGCAGCGTGCCGGTTTGCGGCGTTCTTCTACAAGGGTTATCGGTCGACCCGCCGCTCGACTTGAGAACCAGCCGCCAGGCGGGCGCTCCCGTACCGACGGACGGCTCTCCGACGAAGCCGTGGCGCAACACGCAATCCATCGCCAAGCGTCGCTCAACGCCACGCGTTGCGGTACCATACCCGGCTTTTTTGGGAGGTGGACATGGCGCAGTATCAACCGGGGCAACGCTGGATCAGCGACAGTGAAGCGGAATTGGGCCTGGGGACCATCCTGGCCCAGGATGGCCGCCTGCTCACCGTGCTCTATCCGGCGACCGGCGATACCCGCCAATACGCCTTGCGCAATGCGCCGCTGACCCGCGTGCGCTTCGCCCCCGGCGATGAAGTGACGCACTTCGAAGGCTGGAAGATGACCGTCCGCGAGGTCGAGGAAAGCGAAGGCCTATTGGTGTACCACGGCCTCACCGCGCAGAACGAGCAGCGCACCCTGCCGGAAACCCAGCTCTCCAACTTCATCCAGTTCCGCCTCGCCAGCGACCGTCTGTTCGCCGGACAGATCGATCCCCTGCCCTGGTTCTCCCTGCGCTACCACACTCTCGAACGCCGCAGCCAACTGCTCCAGTCCTCGCTCTGGGGCCTCGGCGGCGCCCGCGCCCAGCCGATCGCCCACCAGTTGCACATCGCCCGCGAAGTCGCCGACCGCATGGCGCCGCGCGTCCTGCTGGCCGACGAAGTGGGCCTGGGCAAGACCATCGAGGCCGGCCTGATCATCCATCGCCAGTTGCTCTCCGGCCGCGCCGGGCGGGTGCTGATCCTGGTTCCGGAAAACCTCCAGCACCAGTGGCTGGTGGAGATGCGCCGGCGCTTCAACCTGCAGGTGGCCCTGTTCGACAAGGAGCGCTTCGCCGAAAGCGATGCCAGCAATCCCTTCGAGGACACCCAGTTGGCCCTGGTCGCCCTGGAGTGGCTGAAGGAAGACGAACGCGCCCAGGACGCCCTGTTCGCCGCCGGCTGGGACCTGCTGGTGGTCGACGAAGCCCACCACCTGGTCTGGCACCAGGACCAGGTCAGCGCCGAATACGCGCTGGTCGAGCAACTGGCGGAGATCATTCCAGGCGTCCTGTTGCTCACCGCGACCCCGGAGCAACTCGGCCAGGACAGCCACTTCGCGCGACTGCGCCTGCTCGATCCGAACCGCTTCCACGACCTCGAAGCGTTCCGCCGGGAGAGCGAGCAATATCGCCCGGTCGCCGAAGCGGTGCAGGAACTGCTCGACCACGGCAATCTTTCCGCCGGCGCGCGCAAGGCCATCCACGGCTTCCTCGGCAGCGAGGGCGACGAGCTGCTGGCCAGCGTCGAGGGCGGCGATGAAGACGCCCGCTCGCGCCTGGTCCGCGAACTGCTCGACCGCCACGGCACCGGCCGCGTGCTGTTCCGCAACACCCGCGCCGCCGTGCAGGGCTTCCCCCAGCGCGAGCTGCACGCCTATCCGTTGCCGATGCCGAGCCAGTATCAGGAACTGCCGGCCGGCGAACACCCGGACCTGTATCCGGAAGTGAATTTCCAGCAGCAGTGGGAAGACGGCGACGACAACAACCGCTGGTGGCGCTTCGACCCGCGCGTCGAGTGGCTGATCGATACCCTGAAGATGCTCAAGCAGTTCAAGGTCCTGGTCATCTGTGCCCACGCCGAGACCGCCCTCGACCTGGAAGACGCCCTGCGCCTGCGTTCGGGCATCTCCGCCACGGTCTTCCACGAAGGCATGAGCATTCTCGAGCGCGACCGCGCCGCCGCCTACTTCGCCGACGAAGAGTTCGGCGCCCAGGTGCTGATCTGCTCGGAAATCGGCAGCGAAGGCCGCAACTTCCAGTTCTCCCACCACCTGGTGCTGTTCGACCTGCCGGCCCACCCGGACCTGCTCGAGCAGCGCATCGGCCGCCTCGACCGGATCGGCCAGCGACACACCATCCAGCTGCACGTACCGCACCTGGAGAACAGCGCCCAGCAGCGCCTGTTCCAGTGGTACCACCAGGCGCTGAACGCCTTCCTCAATACCTGTCCCACCGGCAACGCCCTGCAACACGAGTTCGGCCCACGCCTGCTGCCGCTGCTCGACGGCGGCGAGGACAAGGCCTGGGACACGCTGCTCGCCGAAGGCCGCGCCCGTCGCGAAGCCCTCGAAGCGGAACTGCACAGCGGTCGCGACCGCCTGCTGGAGCTGAACTCCGGCGGCGCCGGCGAAGGCGAGGCGCTGGTGGAGGCCATCGAGGAGCAGGACGACGACTTCGCCCTGCCGATCTACATGGAGCGCCTGTTCGACGCCTACGGCATCCACAGCGAAGACCATTCGGAAAATGCCCTGATCCTCAAGCCGAGCGAGAAGATGCTCGACGCCGGCTTCCCCCTCGGCGACGACGAAGGCGTGACCATCACCTACGACCGTGCCCAGGCGCTGGCCCGCGAGGACATGCAGTTCCTCACCTGGGAACATCCGATGGTTCAGGGCGGCATGGACCTGGTGCTGTCCGGCTCGATGGGCAACACCTCGGTGGCGCTGATCAAGAACAAGGCGCTGAAGCCTGGCACCGTGCTGCTCGAACTCCTGTTCGTCAGCGAGGCCGTGGCACCGCGCGCCCTCCAGCTCGGCCGCTGGCTGCCGCCGCAGGCCCTGCGCTGCCTGCTCGACGCCAACGGCAACGACCTGGCCGGCCGGGTGTCCCTGGAAACCCTCAACGACCAACTGGAAAGCGTGCCACGGGTCAGCGCCAACAAGTTCGTCCAGGCCCAGCGCGATGTGCTGGCCAAGCAGTTCGACGTGGCCGAGGGCAAGATCGTCCCACGCCACGAGGAACGCGTGGCCAGGGCCAAGCAGCAGTTCGCCGCCGCCATGGACGAGGAACTGGCGCGCCTGACCGCGCTCAAGGCGGTCAACCCGAGCGTCCGCGACAGCGAGCTGGACAGCCTGCGCACCCAGCGCGAGGAAGGCCTGGCCCTGCTCGACAAGGCCTCCCTGCGCCTCGAGGCGATCCGCATCCTGGTCGCCGGCTGACGCCCGGCAACGGCTGCGCGAAACGAGAAGCCATGGGCCTCCCCCATGGCTTCTTTCATTTCCAGCGAAGGCCGCAACGGCGGATGGCCGCGCGGCGACCGTTCGCCCCGTTCCCCGGCCCCCGCCGGGCCGCGAGCCAGGCGTCGCAGCGGAATCGCGACGGTCGCCCTGCGACTTATTGACCTCCGGCAAAGGTCCGCCGGCCGCGAGGGTCTACAGTGTCCTTGAAGTTTCAAGAACGCCCGGCGGGCGGACACTCACTCTGGAGGGACACCTTATGTACGATCGCATTCTGGTAGCCGTGGACGGCAGCCCGGTCTCCGACCGCGCCCTGGAAGAGGCCATCAAGCTGGCCGGCCTCAGCGGCGGCAAGCTGCGCGTCATCACCATCGTCGACAGCCCGCTGCGCCACCTTCCCGACTACGCGGTGTACTACAACCCCGAGCCGCTGCGCGAAGCCGCGCTGAAAGCCGCCGATGACGTCCTGGCCAAGGCCCGCGAGAAGGTCGAGGCGAGCAACGTCGAAGGCGCCACCTTCGATCGCGTCTGCCAGGAGCGCGCCAGCGAGGAAATCGCCGAGCGCATCGAACTCGAGGCCCAGGCCAGCGATGCCGACGTGGTGGTCATGGGCACCCATGGTCGTCGCGGCATGCGCCGCCTGATGCTCGGCAGCGTGGCGGAAGGCCTGATCCGCGTGGCTTCGCGTCCGGTCCTGCTGGTCCGCGACAAATAAGGCGAAAGCCGACGAAAAAGGCCGTGGGGGGGAAACCTCCACGGCCTTTTTTCTTTCAGCCCTCGTCGCTCACTGGGCTGCCCTGGGCGCGCGGCAACTGGCGAAGATGTCCAGCGCCGGCTGGTACAGCGAAGTCTGTACGTCCAGCAGGCCGAGCACCGAGTGGAACAGGTTGTCGTGGCTCAGGTCCTTGTCGTCGCGCTTGCCGTCCAGGCAACTGCGCTGGATGCCCCAGTTGCCCAGCGCCTGCGGGGCGAACCACATGACCATCGGCACGTGGATCTGCGCCTGGGGCGCGATCGAATAGGGCGCCGCGTGCAGGTAGACGCCATTCTCGCCCAGCGACTCGCCGTGGTCGGACACGTAGATCATCGCCGTATCGCGCTTGTCGGCATTCCGCTTGAGCAATTCGATCACCTTCGTCAGGAAGTGGTCGGTATAGAGGATGGTGTTGTCGTAGACGTTCACCAGCTCTTCCTTGCTGCAACTGCCGAGCTGGTTGGTCCGGCATACCGGCTGGAAGCGCTCCATCTCCTTCGGGTAGCGCTCGTAGTACTCGGGACCGTGGCTGCCATCGGAGTGCAGGACGATGATGGCGTCGTCCTGCAACCCGTCGATGTACTCCTGCAGGCCTACCAGCAGCGACTCGTCCAGGCAGTTCTTGCCGTCGCAGAACGGACTCGGCTGGGTCTTCGGGATGTCCCGGTTGGGCACCCGCAGGCAGGTGCCCTTGCAGTCGCTGTTGTTCTCCAGCCACAACACCTGCACGCCGGCACGCTGGAGAATGTCCAGCAGGCCTTCGTGGGTCTTGGCCTTCTTGTCGCTGTAGTCCTCGCGCGGGTACTGGGAGAACATACAGGGCACCGAGACCGCGGTGGAAGTGCCGCAGGAATGGACCTGGGTGAAGTTGACGATGTCCTGCTTGCTCAGCTCCGGGTTGGTCTCGCGGGCGTAGCCGTTCAGCGAGAAATGGTCGGCACGGGCGGTCTCGCCGACCACGAACACCAGCAGCGATTTCTTCTGTCGCTGCAGCGCAGCCGGCGCCTGGCGGGCGTCCAGGCCGATCGGCTCGACCACCAGGTGCTCCTTGATCACCAGGCGCTGCTTGGCGTACTTGCCCACCGCGTAGATGTAGTTGGTCGGGTTGATGAAGTGGGTCAGCTTGTCTTCCTCGCGGAAGATCGGCGCGTAGGTGGAATAGAAGCTGCCTACCATTACCGCGACGATCAGCAGGCAGCCGAGCAGCGTCAGGATCTTGTTCAGCAGGCCGCGGAAGAACGGCCGGTAGCGTACCGGCCAGAGCCAGATCAGCAGCGAAGGCAAGACACCGAGCAGCAGCAGGTAGCCGAGCAGGGTCGGGTTGACCAGGTCGCCGGCCTCGGTGGCGTTGGTCTCGAAGACGTTCTGCACCATCACCGTGTCGATGCTGATGCCGTAGCTGCCCATGAAGTAGGTCGCGCCGGCCGAGCACAGGGCGACCAGGGTCAAGGCCGGCTTGAGCAGCGGGCGGAAGGAAACCAGGGTCAGCAGGAGCGTGAAGGCGGCCCACAGGAACGCCGCGAACGAAGCGAAGAACGCGAAGCCCTTCAAGCCTTGCAGCGGTACCAGGCCATGCAGGGCCTTCCAGGTCGCCGCGTTGTAGAACACCACCAGAACCAGCGCGAACAGCATCACCAGCCGGGTCGAACCGATAGCCGGCAAGAAACGCTTGATACCCCCACCCATTGAAGCAACTCCTGAAACGTAACGGACCGCCGCCACCCCCGTGGCGGGGCGCCCGAACTCTATCGGGCGCCTGGTCAAAATTTCGTGAAGCCTCGCGAGCCCTCGCGGGCGCAGCGATCATGCCCGTGGCGATGGAGCCGGAACAAGCTCAGCTATGCCTTTTCTCCCCGGGAAGATGCCGAAACCGGCCGTATGTCGGCGGCCAGCGACTTCCTTCCATGCCGACCTTGCAGGTGGCTCCCGCTATCTATACTGGAAGCACAATGCCACCCCCATCCCCAGCCCGCGCCCGCGCCGTCCGCGGGTTTTCCGTGTCCAGGGAGACACCGCTATGGATTGGCAAGGCCTGCGCTTCCTCGGAGAGTCTCCCGTCGACGGCTACGTGCTGCAGAACTGCACCTATTCTCCGTCGCTGGTGGCGCTCGCCTTCCTCGTCGCCTGCCTCGCCGGGTACACGGCGCTGGACATGGTCGAGCGGGTCGGCAACAGCCTGAGCCACCCGCGCCGCTGGCAATGGGTCGGGGCGTTCTGCCTGGGCAGCGGCATCTGGGCCACGCATTTCGTCGCCATGCTCGCGTTCCACGCGCCGATCGCCCTGCGCTACGACCTGCCGATCACCGGCCTGTCGCTGCTGATCGCCGTCGCCGCCTCGTACCTGGCGATGTACATGACCGCCCGCCCGCGCTTCGGCCTGCTGCCCTGCCTGCTCGCCGCCTGCTGCATCGGCCTGGGCATCGCCGCCATGCACTACACCGGGATGGCGGCGATGCGCTCGGTGGCCACCCAGTACTACCAGCCATCGCTGTTCGCCCTTTCGATACTGATCGCCATCGGCGCCGCCTTCACCGCCCTCGCCGCGGTCCCCTACCTGCGCGGCCGGCGCAGCGCGCGCTACCGCTACATGAAACTGATCGCCAGCCTGCTGCTGGCCGGCGCCATCGCCGCCATGCATTTCACCGGGATGGCCGCGCTGGTGCTCAGCGTACCCGCCGGCACGCCGCTGGAACTGCAAGCCAGCGCCGACTCGCTGCGCCTGGGCTGGCTCACCGGAGTGCTCGCCAGCGCCATCGCCGCCTGCGGCATCTGGGCCGCATGGTCGGAGAAACAACGGGAGCTCCGGCTCAGCGAAAACAGCCGGGTCAACGCCCTGCTCAACCAGCTCGACCACGCCCACGCCTCGCTGCGCCAGATGGCTCGCTACGACAGCCTGACCGGCCTGCAGAACCGCACGGCATTCAACGAAGTGTTCGTCCAGCACCTGGAGAACTGTCGCCTGAGAGGCAAGGGCCTGGCGGTGATGTTCCTCGACCTCGATCACTTCAAGCGGATCAACGATTCCCTCGGCCACGACTCCGGCGACGAGCTGCTGAAGATCGTCTCCGAACGCATCCGCAGCGTGTTGCGCGATAGCGACGTGGTGGCGCGCTTCGCCGGCGACGAATTCTGCGTGCTCGCCGACCTCACCCAGGACCACGAGGCGCACATCCTCTCGCAACGCCTGATGCAGAAGATGAAGGAACCCATCGCCCTGGACGGGCGCACCCTGGTGATGACCGCCAGCGTCGGCGTCAGCCTCTACCCGAACGACGGCGAGCAGTGCGAGGAGCTGCTGAAGAACGCCGGCCTGGCCCTGCACCAGTCCAAGGCCTGCGGGCGCAACAACGCGCAGTTCTTCAGCCGGCAACTGCTGGTGCGGGCGACCCAGGAACTGCAGATGGAGGAGGAACTGCGCCAGGCCCTGCGCGACGACCAACTGGAGCTGCACTACCAGCCGATCCTCGCCCTCGCCGACGGCGAGGTACACCAGTTGGAGGCATTGGTGCGCTGGCGCCATCCGACCCAGGGCCTGCTCGGTCCGGACCGCTTCATCGGCCTGGCCGAAGCCAACGGCATGATCGACCAGCTCGACGACTGGGTGCTGCGACGCGCCTGCCGCGACCTGCGCAGCCTGCACCTGGCCGGCCACGAACGGCTGCGGGTGGCGGTCAACTGCTGCGCCAGCAATCTCGGCCGGGCCAGCCTGGTCGACGAAGTCCGTCATGCGCTGGAGCAGGCCGGGCTGGCGGCGTGCTTCCTCGAACTGGAGGTGACCGAGGACGCGCTGATGTACAACATCGACCAGACCATCCCGCTGCTCGAACGCCTCCGCGAGCTGGGCGTCAGCCTGTCGATCGACGACTTCGGCACCGGCTATTCGTCGCTCGCCTACCTGCGGCGCCTGCCGCTGGACGCGCTGAAGGTGGATCGCTCGTTCATCATGGACATCCCCGCCTCGCAGCGGGACATGGAAATCGCCCAGGCGATCATCGCGATGGCCCAGAAGCTCCATCTGAAAGTCGTCGCCGAGGGCGTGGAGACCCCGCAGCAACTGGCGTTCCTGCGGGAGAACCATTGCGAGCTGGTGCAGGGCTACCTGTTCAGCCGGCCGCTGCCGCTGGCGGCCCTGGAAGAGTTCCTCCGCGCCTACCGCTTCGACGCCGCGCCGCCGCTGCGCAGCCTGAACCAGGCCTGAGGCTCACTCGACGGCGGTCCGGTATTGCTCCACCAGGGTCGCCGGATCGCGTTCGAGATAGCCCTGGCTGCCGTGCAGACGCATCAACTGCGCGGCCAACCCGCTCATCGGGGTGGCCGCGCCTTGCTCGCGGGACAGCTTCACCGCGGTATCGAGATCCTTGAGCAGGGTCCGTACGTGCCACTTGACCGGCTCGTAACGGCTCTCGGCCATTTGCGGGGCGAGGATCTGCAACGGCTTCGAGTCGGCGAAGCCGCCCGCCAGCGCCGGAGCGACCAGGCTGGCGTCGACCCCGGCCCGCTCCGCCAGCGCCACCACTTCGGCGATCACCAGGGCGTTGCAGGCAACGATCATCTGGTTGCAGACCTTGGTCACCTGCCCGGCGCCCACCTCGCCCATGCGCGTCAGGCGCTGGCCGAGCCGGGAGAGGACCGGCCGCAGGCGTTCGATATCCGCTGCGCGTCCGCCGGCCATGATCGCCAGGCTGCCGCTTTCCGCGCCCGGCGTGCCGCCGGAGACCGGCGCGTCGACCCAGCGCACGCCGCAGCGCGCCTCCAGCTCGGCGGCCATCTCGCGGGTGGCGGCCGGCTCGGCGCTGGAGAAATCCACCAGCAACTGCCCGGGCCTGGCGTTCTCGACGATGCCGCCGGCGCCGAACACCACTTCGCGCACCGCCGCGGTATCGGCCAGGCAAAGCATCAGGATTTCCGCGTCGGCGGCCAGTTCGGCCGGGACCTCGACGGCTTTCGCGCCCTCGGCCGCGAGCAACTCGCGTTTGCCCGGCGAACGGTTCCACACCGCCAGCGGATAGCCGGCGGCCAGCAGCCGGCGGCACATGGGCACGCCCATCAGGCCGAGACCGGCGAAGGCAAGGGAAGGCAGGGAAGCGGACATGGCGGACTCCAATACGCAGCGAATGGGCACGGGGAGCGCCATATTACCCGCGAGGCGCCGGCGAGCAACGCCGCGACGGCTGCCCAAGCGGGCCGCGCACCACTATACTCCCCGGGTTTTTTCCGCCATTGAACCGGAGAACTCTCCCATGTTGAAACGCTCCCTGGCGCTCGCCGCCGGCATCGCCCTGTCCCTGTCCGCCGCGCTCGCCCACGCCGAAGCCCTGAAAGAACTCAAGGTCTCGGCGATCCCCGACGAAGCGCCCACCGAACTGCTGCGCAAATTCAAGCCGCTCGGCGCCTATCTGGAGAAGCAACTCGGCATGCCGGTGAAGTTCGTCCCGGTGGCCGACTACGCCGGGGTGGTCGAGGCGCTGGCCGCCGACCGCCTGGACATGGCCTGGCTGGGTGGCTTCACCTTCGTCCAGGCGCGGCTGAAGACCGGCAACGCCATCCCCCTGGTGCAGCGCGAGCAAGACCAGCAGTTCACCAGCAAATTCATCACGGCCGATCCCCAGGTGAAATCCCTGCAGGACCTGAAGGGCAAGACCTTCGCCTTCGGCTCGGTCTCCTCCACCTCGGGCAGCCTGATGCCGCGCTACTTCATGCAGAAGGACGGCATCGTCCCCGAGCAGTTCTTCTCCCGCGTCGCCTACTCCGGCGCCCACGACGCCACCGCGGCCTGGGTCCAGGCCGGCAAGGTCGACGCCGGCGTGCTGAACGCCTCGGTCTGGCAGAAGCTGGTGGACAGCGGCAAGGTCGATACCGCCAAGGTCAAGGTCTTCGCCACCACGCCGACCTACTACGACTACAACTGGACCGTGCGCGGCAACCTCGACCCGGCCCTGGCCGAGAAGATCAAGCAGGCCTTCCTCGCCCTCGACCCGGCGAAACCGGCCGACAAGGAGATCCTCGACCTGCAGGCCGCCAGCCGCTTCATCGAGACCAATCCGGACAACTACAAGGGCATCGAGGAGTCCGCACGCGCCGCCGGCCTGCTGAAGTGAGCCTGAGCCTCGACGGCGTGGACCTGGTCCACGCCGACGGCCAACGCGCCCTCGCCGACATCCGCCTGCGCCTGGCCGCCGGCGAACGGGTGGCCCTGATCGGACCTTCCGGCGCCGGCAAGACCAGCCTGCTGCGGGTGCTCGCCAGCCAATGGCGGCCCAGCGCCGGCCGTGTCGAACTGCTCGGCGAGGAGCCCTGGGCGCTATCCGCCGCCGCCCGCCAACGCCTGCGCGCGCGCATCGGCCTGGTCCACCAGGCGCCGCCGCTGCCGCCACGGCAGCGGGTGGTCAGCGCGGTACTGGCCGGACGCCTCGGCCAGTGGCCGCTGTGGAAGAGCCTGGCCAGCCTGGTCTATCCGCTGGACCGCGCCGGCGCCCACGACGCGCTGCAACGCCTGGATCTCGGCGACAAGCTGTTCCAGCGCTGCGACCAGCTTTCCGGCGGCCAGTTGCAGCGGGTCGGCATCGCCCGGGTGCTCTACCAGCGCGCCGAGCTGATCCTCGCCGACGAACCGGTCTCGGCCATGGACCCGGTGCTCGCCGGCCATACCCTGGCCCTGCTCAACCGCGAGGCCGCCGCGCGCGGCAGCACCCTGCTGGCCAGCCTGCACGCGGTGGACCTGGCGTTGCAACACTTCCCCCGGGTGATCGGCCTGCGCGCCGGACGCATCGCCTTCGACCTGCCCGCCGGCGAAGTCGACCGCGCCGCGCTGGACGCCCTCTACGCCAACGAACAACTGCAAGCCGAGCGCGCCAGCCCGGCCAGCGAACCCGCCGTGGTGCACATCCCACGATGCTGAACGCCGCTTCTCCACCGCGCGATCCCGCCGCCCTGCCGCGCCTGCTGCTGACCCTGGCCGCGTTGCTGCTGCTCTGGCCGGGGCTGCGCCTCAGCGAACTGGATATCCCCGGGCTGTTCAGCGGCGACAACGCACGCACCATGGGCGGTTTTCTCGCCGGCTTCTGGCCGCCGGCGCACGATCCCGAGTTTCTCGCCCTGCTCGGCCGCGCGACCCTGGAAACCCTCGCCATCGCCACCGCCGGCATGGCCCTGGCCTGGCTCCTGGCGTTTCCCGCCGCACTGCTGGCGACCCGCGCCCTGTCACTCTCGGCACTGCCGCGCGGCGGCCTGCCGGCCTGGTGGGCACGGGCGCTGCGCTGGCCGGTGCGCGGCCTGCTGATCCTCCTGCGCAGCGTGCCGGAAATCGTCTGGGCGCTGCTGTTCGTCCGCGCCGTGGGCCTGGGGCCCACCGCCGGGGTGCTGGCCATCGCCATCACCTATGCCGGCATGCTCGGCAAGGTCTACGCGGAAATCTTCGAGTCGGTGGATCCGCGCCCCACCCGCGCCCTGCTGCTGGGCGGCGGATCGCGGCTGGCGGCGTTCGCCTACGGGGTGCTGCCGAACGCCGCCGGGGAAATGATTTCCTACACCGTCTATCGCTGGGAGTGCGCGATCCGCGCTTCGGTGGTGATGGGCTTCGTCGGCGCCGGCGGCCTCGGCCAGCAGATCGACCTGTCGCTGCGGATGTTCGCCGGCGGCGAGGTTGCCAGCATCCTGCTGACCTTCCTCCTGCTGGTCCTCCTCGCCGACCTGCTGAGCCGCTTCCTGCGCGGGAGGCTGGCATGAGCCGGACCTGGCGCCTGCTGCTCTGGCCGCTGCTGGTGGTGGCCGCGGTGGGCGCCTCGTTCGCCTACCTGGACATGGACACCGCAGGTCTTTTCAGCGGCAAGGGACTGGGCCAGATGGCGGCCTACGCCAGCGAGTTCTTCCCGCCCGACCTGTCCGCCCCGCACCTGCGGGCGATTGGCCGAGGGCTGCTGGAAACCCTGGCCATGTCGGCCATCGGCACCCTGCTGGCGGCGCTGCTCGGCCTGCTCTTCGCGCTGCCGGCGGCAGGTCGCTTCGGCGTGCCGGCGCAGAGCCTGGCGCGACTCCTGCTCAATGCGCTGCGCGCGGTGCCGGAGCTGGTCTGGGGTGCGCTGATGGTGCTGGCGGCCGGGCTCGGGCCGAACGCCGGGACCCTCGCCCTGGCGCTGCACACCGGCGGCGTGCTCGGCCGGCTGTTCGCCGAAGCCCTGGAGAACACCCCGGCGCAGCCCGCCGAGGCCTTGCGCCTGGCCGGCAGTGGACGCCTCGCGGCATTCGCCTATGGCACCCTGCCGGGGGTCTGGCCGCAACTGGTGGCCTATACCCTGTACCGCTGGGAGAACAATATCCGCATGGCCAGCGTGCTCGGTTTCGTCGGCGCCGGCGGGCTCGGGCAGATGCTCTATTTCAGCCTCAGCCTGTTCCAGCAGGCCCAGGCCGCCACGGTGATCCTGGCCATGCTGGTCCTGGTGCTCGGGGTCGACAGCCTGAGCGCCTGGGCCCGGCAGCGCTGGGTCAGTCAATAACCTCCCTTAGGAAATTTCCGAATCCCGTCGAAGATCGGCCATCATCGACGGTCAGAGACATCGGGGAGGCGGCTTGCGCCTCCGCTCATCCAGGGAGAGGAAAATCATGCGTACACCACTGCTATCCGCGCTGCTGCTGGGCCTGCTGGCCCTCGGCGGCTGCAGCCTGCCCCAACAGCAGGCCGGCGCGCCGACCGAGCAGCGGCTCGGCACCCAATGGGGCGAAGGCGTCGCCTCGCCGGTCACCTCGGTGGCCCTGCGACGTCTATCGGAGCAACCGGTCGATCGCCGCCAGGTGTTCTACAGCGCGCGGCGCTTCGACGGCCGGGCGCTCAAGGAACTGCCCCTGGCCAAGGGCCGGGTGGGCTTCGCCGTACTCGACGAGGATGGCGGCAAGTTCGACCTGGTGCAGCACCGCAGCACCCTGCAACTCCAGGGCCGAGAAGGCCAGCGCTACCGACTGTGGCTGAACAACCTCGGCAGCGCGACCTACGAGGTGGTCGCCACGGTAGACGGCCTGGACGTGCTCAACGGCCAGCCGGGCAGCCTGAAGAACCGCGGCTATGTGCTGGAACCGGGCGAGAACCTGGTGATCGAGGGCTTCCGCAAGAGCGAACGGGAAGTCGCGGCATTCCGCTTCGCCAGTCCCGACGATGCCTACGCCAGCAACAGCGCGGCCGGCGACAGCCGCAACCTCGGCGTGATCGGCGTGGCCCTGTTCGAGCTGGACGCTCCGGCCAGCGGTCGCGAGGCGCCGGCCGACGGACCGCAGGCATTTCCCGCCGACGCCCGGAACGGCGGCGGTTACGCGCCGCCACCACGCTATCGCGACTGAGGCATCTTCACGAAAACTGCGCGGCGGCGTTCCTTCATAAGCAATCCATCTCACAGGAGCCGCCGATGAACCGCTTTTCACTGCCCCGCCCCGACGCACGCCAGTGCGTCGCCGGCCTGGGTTTCTCCGCCCTTCTGCTGCTGGCCTCCTCGGCCAACGCCGCCGCCTGCCGCGACATCACCAGCGTGCAGCAAAGCGCCGACGCCACGCGCAATACCTCGATGGGCGGCCACGTGACCCAGCACATCTACGGGATGACGCCGCCGTCCGGCTCGTCGCAGAAAGACAAGACCCTGTTCAAGTCGAGAGGCAACTACGACGCGGCCTGGCGCCAGTACGGATACATCGACAATCCGGTGGCCTGCAGCGGCAACAGCAAGTTCCAGGTGGTTTCCCTGGAGAAGCTGCACATGGGCAAGATCGATGCCTACTCCTGCAAGCAGGCCGACGGCCAGGGCGTCTGCACGCGCTGGGATACGTACATGGCCAAGGAGATTTCGTACGGTTTCGTCCTGAAAGACGGCAAGTGGATCCTCAATACCCTCTACCCGGTTCCCCTCGACTAGGGCGCAGGCCGTCCGCGCCGGCCGCCCCATTGCAGGGAGCCGGCGCGGCCGTCCGGGTCAGAAGGTCAGCGTGCCCAGGCCCATGCCCGGGTCGCTGAAGCCGGAGCGACCATCTTCCATGCGACCGCTGAAACGCCGCAGGAAGCTGTCCGATCCCTGCGTGCTGACGCTGAAGTCGTACCAGTTGCCGCTGCTGCGCAGCGAATAGCGGACTTCCCGACGCTGTCCCGGCGGCACGTTGACGGTACGCCGCTCGCCCTGGCGATAGACGTTGTCCTTGACCGTCAGCTTGACCGGATGGCGGCCACGGTTGATCAGTTGCACGCGCAGGTTGCCGAACAGCGGCTCGTAGTCGATCCGCACTTCCGGCAGCGGCGCCTTGCGCTCCGCCAGATCGCGCCGCAGGTTGCCGCGGAAGACCCGGAGGAAACCGTTCGGACCGTGCACTTCCAGGTGGTAGTCGCCGCTGGCGTCGCCCTGGAAGCTGTCGTGCAGGCGCTTGCGCGCGCCAACGGTGTAGCGTTTCGGCGGGTTCTCGCTGTCGAGCAGGTCGAACACCTGGAACACCGCGCCGGCCTTGCCGGTGTTGGCGAAGGTCAGGCTCAGCGCGTCTCCGCCGCTGCGGTAGCGCGCATGCACGCCCAACTCGTAGGGCAAGGCGCGGGCCGGACGGATGCCCATTTCCTGCTTGGGCATGGCGGCCACCGCCGGCGGCTTCGGCTTCGGCAGCTTGATCTGGCTGGCGACGATGGCGTCGGCCTGGCTGGTGTCGGGCAGTTCGGGGAACGGCTCGTTGTTCGGGTTGGCGAAGTTGAACGCCGAGGTCAGGTCGCCGCAGACGGCACGACGCCAGGGACTGATATTCGGCTCCATGACCCCGAAGCGCTGCTCCAGGAAGCGGATCACCGAGGTGTGGTCGAACACCTGGGAGTTGACCCAGCCGCCCTTGCTCCACGACGAGATCACGTACATCGGCACCCGCGGGCCGAGGCCGTAGGGCTGGTTGCGATAACGGATATCGCCCTTGGTGTGCCATTCGAGGGTGGCGTCGGCGGTGGTCTTGCCGCGCAGCGTGCCGTCCTTGTTCAGGCTCGGCGCGGCCGGCGGGGCGATGTGGTCGAAGAAGCCGTCGTTCTCGTCGAACATCACCAGCAGCGCGGTCTTGCTCCAGACCTCCGGGTTGGCGGTCAGCGCGTCGAGTACCCAGGAAGTGTACTCGGCCCCCCAGATCGGGCTGGACGGGCCGGGGTGTTCGGAGTACTTGGCCGGGGCGACGATCCAGGACACCTGCGGCAGGCTGTTGGCCAGCACGTCGCGCTTCAGCGCATCGAGCTTCCAGGTGCTCAGGCCGTTGACGATCAGCGGCGAGTCAGGCGCCGCGGCGCGGTACTGGCGGAAGCCGATCAGCGGGTTGTCGGAGAAGTTGTCGGCCATGTCCTGGTAGACCCGCCAGGTGATGCCGGCGGCCTGCAGGCGCTCGGGATAGGTGGTCCAGGTGTAGCCCTGCTCCACCGGGCCGTTGCTGTCGTGGTCGTTGGTGGTTACCGGGCCGCCATGCTGGCCGAGCGGGTCGTTGGTGCCGGTCCAGAGGAACAGCCGGTTGGGGTTGGTGCCGCCCTGAAACGAGCAGTGATAGGCGTCGCAGATGGTGAAGGCGTTGGCCATCGCGAACTGGAAGGCGATGTCCTGCTCCTTGTAGTAGCCCAGGGAACGCTCGGTCTTGGCCGGCAGCCACTTGTCCATGCGCCCTTCGTTCCAGGCCTGCTGGGCGTCCGGCCAGGTGTGCGGGGTACCGTCGACGCGCTGGGCGCTGGTGGTGCTGGTGTCGAAGTGGTAGGGCAGGATCTCGCCCTTGCTGCCCTTCTGGTGCCAGACCCGCTGGCCGTCGGGCAGCGGGATCGCCATGCGGTCGCCGAAGCCGCGGACGCCCTTGAGGGTGCCGAAATAGTGGTCGAAGGAGCGGTTCTCCTGCATCAGGATCACCACGTGCTCGACGTCCTTGAGGTTGCCATGCCGGCGGTGCGCGGGAATCGCCAGGGCCGCCTGGATGCTCGACGGCAGCATGCTGGTGGCGACGGTGGCGCCGACCGTACCGGCGGCCAGGCGGATGAAGCTTCTTCTGCTTTTCGAAATCATCGGGGGACTCACCAGGTCAGGGTGTGGCACAGGGCTGCCGAGCGCATCCATGACGCCCGCAGGCTCACTCGGCAGCAAGCTGTTCGAACCCCGACGACGCTAGTGAGGGAAAAAGACGCTTTGGTTTCAACACGCTTTGCAACAACTATTCATGCCAACTTCGTCACAATTTCAGATCAAGATTTTGGTCTAGGCCAGATTCCACTTGACAGCCTTCGCCGGCACTCTCCTCACGCTCTTCCCCGCCATTGCAGGAGCAATACCCCCGCCACCACCAGCGCCAGGCCGAGATAGCCCTCCCAGGACAAACGGCGCACCGGGAAACCGGCCCAGCCGAACTGGTCGCAGAGCGCCGAGACCAGCATCTGCCCGGCCACCACGCACGCGATGAAAGTGGCGGCGCCCAGGCGCGGCGCGACCAGGATCGCCACCGTCAGGTAGGCCGCGCCGAACAGCCCGCCGAGCCAGCTCCACCAGGGCGCGCCGCCGAGGCTGGCGGTAGCCGGCAGCGGCACCCGCACCAGCAGCAGGCCCAGGCTGACCACCCCGAGGCTGACGCCCAGCGAAGTCAGGCTGGCGCTCAGCGGATGGCCGAGCAGGCGCCCGAGCAAGGCGTTGCTGCCGGCCTGCAGCACCACCATGCCGCCCACCGAAACTGCCATCAGTACCATCAGATAATTGGGCATGCTGATTCTCCTCCTCCGGCCATTGCCTCTGGAGCGGAGTTTTTGCTATCCACTTCGCGAATGGAAATCGATAGTTGGTACATCCTCCATGCAGCAGATTCATGACCTACGCCGTATCGACCTCAACCTGCTGGTGGTGCTCGACGCGCTCCTCAGCGAGCGCCACGTGTCCCGCGCGGCGCAGCGCCTGGCCATGTCGCAGCCGGCGGTCAGCCACGCCCTCGGGCGTCTCCGCGAACTGTTCGGCGATCCGCTGCTGGTGCGGGTGAAAAGCCGCATGCAGTTGACCAGCCTGGCGCTGGAGCTGGCGCCGAAGCTCCAGGCCAGCCTCGACCAGGTGCGCGGGGTGATCGGCGGGCCAGCCTTCGAGCCGGAGCGCAGCCGGCGCCACTTCCGCCTGGGCATGTCCGACTACGGCGCCTGGGTGGTGCTGCCGGCGCTGCTGCGCCAGCAACAGGCGCTGGCGCCCGGGGTGAGCTTCGGGATAGTCCAGGAACCGCGCCTGGAAACCGCCCGGCAGGTCGCCGAAGGACAACTGGACTGCGCGCTGGGGGTATTCCCCCTGCTTCCGGAGGGCGTGCGCGCCAGGCGCCTGTTCGAGGAGCGTTTCGTCTGCGTCTGTCGGCGCAGCCTGTTCGACCGCCCCGACGGCCTGTCCCTCGACCGCTACCTGGCGGCCCGCCACGTGCGCGTCTCGCTACAGGACAACCCGGCCGAGGAAGTCGACAGCGCCCTGGAAAAGCGCGGCCTGCGCCGGCAGGTAGCGCTGACCCTGCCGCACTTCACCGTGGCCCCGGCGCTGCTGGCCGGCACCGACCTGGTACTGACCATCGCCGAGCGCATCCTCGAACGCCTGCGGCTACCCGAGGAACTGGCGGTCTGCGAGCCGCCGCTGGCGATCCCGCGCTTCGACTACGTGCAGATCTGGCGCGGCGACGCCGAGCGCGAAGCGGCCGGCGCCTGGCTGCGGGAACAGATCCAGGCGGCGGCGCGGAAGATCTGAAGAAGAGTCAGGAAGGCTTTTCCAGCTTGCGCAGCATCTCGCCGACACGCTCGCCGAGCATTTCGTTGGCCGACAGCTTGAGGCCGCGCGCCAGTTCCACCTGGACCACGTGTTCCGCCAGCGGGCGCAGGCGCAGGAACACCTTGGCCAACTCCTGCAGGTCCGGCGCCCCGGGCAGCAGGTCGGTGCCGCGGCCGTCCACCAGGTGGGTGACGATCAGGCGGACGATCCCCGCCGCCAGGTGCTCGGTGTCGCTACGCAACTCGCCGAGGTGATCGAGCAGCGCCTCCAGCGGGATGCCGCTGCGGTACAGCTCCAGCCCGGCCTGGAACAGCCGCGGACTGGGGATCTTCATGCACTCGCCGTCGAACAGCAGCAGGCCCAGCGCCTGGGCCTTGTCGATCACCCGGTCGTTCAGTTCGTCGCCGAAGATCGCCTGGAGTTCGTCGAAGCCGATGCTGCCGGGCGTCTCCAGGTTCCACTCGCCGATGATCGCCTGGTCCAGGCCGAGCACGTGGTCGAGGTCGCGGCCCTGTTCCCAGGCCTCCAGCAATTCCTTGATGTTGGCGCTGGAATAGCCGCGCTCGAGCAACTGGTTGATCAGCCGCAGGCGCTTGAGATGGCTGTCGAAATACACGCCGACCCGGCCGCGCCGCTCCGGCGGCGGCAGCAGGCCGCGGTCCTGGTAGGCACGCACGTTGCGCACGCTGCTGCCGGCCGCGCGCGCCAGTTCGTCGACACTGTATTCGCGGGCATCCTCAGCGGACGGCTGCTCGCCACGTTGCAGCAGGCGCTGCAGGAGGGTCAAGGGTGTGCTCATGGAGGCGGATCATAACGAGGCCCGCCGAACGGCCACAACCTCCGGGGGCGCAACGCTCTTTGCCGGCGTCCGGATGCGCGGGCGCCAACCAAAGACTGGACTCGTCGGTCAGCCGCTTCTCCGACACCGCCGCCAAAACCCGGGGGAAACGTCCCGAGCCTTCTGCCCCGGGCCTTCCGGCGCCGGTAGCAAGTGCCGTAACACCGGCGTGAAGAGACTTCCCAGGGCTGGCGCAACGCCTGCTTATGGGCCAGCATCAACCATGCCATCGATCAATGTCACAATAACGACAAGCCAGCCTGGAGAGAGCCATGTCCCAAGGCGCCTGGGTACCCACTCCCGACGATCTCGATCACTTCCGCCAGGTCCAGCGACTGGCCTATACCTGCTGCGAAACCATCCACGGCGAACTGCGCGCCGGCATCAGCGAGAGGGAAGCCGCGGCGCTGATGAAGACCTGGCTGCAGGATCACGGTGTCGACGACTGGTTCCACCAGCCCTTCGCCTGGTTCGGCAGCCGCACCTCGTTCAAGGGCTTCGACGGCCTGCGTCATCTCGGTGGCTTCAACCTGGCCTTCTACCCCGGCAAGCAGCGCCTGGAGGAAGGCATGCCGTTCATCCTCGACTGCGCGCCGACCCTCGGCGCCTATACCGCCGATGTCGGCTACTCCGGCGCGCTCGGCCACAACCTGTTGCAGGAGCGGCTGATGGACGACCTGCTGATACACCGACGCACCATCCTCGACCTGGTCCGCGAACGGCGCCCCCTGGCCGAAGTCAGCCAGGCGGTCGACCGGCTCTGCGTGATCCAGGGCACCCTGCCACGGCACAAGGCCTATCCCTTCGAAGTGCTCGCCCATCGCGTGGAAAAGCTCGGCAACCGCCGCGGTCCCTCGGTGGCGCGCTTCGGCGTGCGCAACCTGTACACCCTGACGCGCAACGCGCTGGTCACCGGCAAGCGCGAAGGCTGGTCGCCGCTGTGGTCCAGCGGCAAGCGCTCCGAGCACCCGCCGACGCCCGGTCTCTGGGCGGTGGAACCGCACCTGGGGCTACGCGGGGTGGGCGCCAAGTTCGAGGAACTGCTGGTAGTCACCGAAGACGACGCCTACTGGCTCGACGACGACCTGCCGCACGTCCGCCGCTGGCAGGCGCGCGGCCTGCTGCCGCAAGCACGGGAGGCCGCATGAACGCGCTCCTCGCCCTCCCCGACCTGCAGCCGGAACGGCTGTTCGTGCAGTCCGGCGACGTGCGCCTGGCGGTTCATTGCTGGGGCGCGCCGGACAACGACAAGCCGACGCTGCTGATGGTGCATGGCTACCCGGACAACCACGAGACCTGGCTGCCGCTGATCCGCCAACTGGCTGGGCGCTACCGCATCGTCGCCTACGACGTGCGTGGCGCCGGCGCTTCGGACAAGCCACGCTGGAGCCGCGACTACCACCTGCAACGGCTCAGCGAAGACCTGCAGGCGGTGATTCGCGCCACCAGCCCGGATCGCCCGGTGCACCTGCTGGCCCATGACTGGGGCTCGATCCAGACCTGGGAAAGCGTCACCGATCCGCAGTGCCGCCCGCTGATCGCGTCCTATACCTCGATCTCCGGGCCCTGCCTGGACCATGTCGGCTTCTGGATGCGCGAACACCTCAGGCAGCGCAGTCCGAAGGCCCTGAAAGCGGTATTCGGCCAGTTGCTCCACTCCTGGTACATCGCCTTCTTCCATACCCCCGTCGTACCCGAGCTGCTCTGGAGCGTCGGCCTGGCCCGGCTCTGGCCGCAGTTCCTGAAGCGCGCCGAAGGCGTCCGCCATCCACAGGTCAACCCGACCCAGGCCAGCGACGGCCGGCACGGGGTCAAGCTGTACCGCGGCAACTTCATCCGCAGCCTGTTCCGTCCGCGCAAGCGCCACACCGAAGTGCCGGTGCAACTGATCGTACCGACCCGCGACCGTTACGTCGGCGCCCAGCTGTTCCAGCACCTCAGCCTGTGGGCGCCACGCCTGTGGCGGCGCGAGGCGAGCGTCGGCCATTGGCAACTACTGGCCGAGCCGGAGCAACTGGCCGGCTGGCTTGGCGAGTTCATCGACGCCCAGGAAACCGGCGAGTCGCCGCCGGCCCTGCAACGCGCACAGGTCCGCCCCGACGCGCGCTCGATGAGCGGCAAGCTGGTGGTGGTCACCGGCGCCGGCGGCGGCATCGGCCGTTCGACCCTGCTCAGCTTCGCCGAGCGCGGCGCCAGCCTGCTCGCCGCCGATCTCGACCTGGAAGCCGCCGAACGCAGCGCCGAACTGGCCCGCGCCCTTGGCGCCACGGCCCATGCCTACCAGGTCGACGTCGGCGATACCCAGGCCATGGAGCGCTTCGCCGAGTGGGTCCGCGACACCCTCGGAGTCCCGGATGTGGTGGTCAGCAATGCCGGCATCGGCATGGCCGGACCGATGCTCGACACCTCGCCTGCGGAATGGGAGCGCCTGCTGCGGGTCAACCTGTGGAGCGTGATCGATGGCTGCCGCCTGTTCGGCCGGCAGATGGTCGCGGCGAACAAGCCGGGGCACCTGGTCAATGTCGCCTCCGGCGTGGCCTTCGCGCCGTCGCGCAACTACCCCGCCTACGCCACCAGCAAGGCCGCGGTACTGATGCTCAGCGAATGCCTGCGGGCGGAACTGGCCGGACGTTCGATCGGAGTCACCGCGGTGTGCCCAGGCTTCGTCGATACCGGCATCGTCCAGGCCACCCGCTTCGTCGGCATGGACGCCGAACGCCAGGCGCGGCGCCAGGCGAAGATCCAGCGCTTCTACAAGCGACGCCGGCTCAGCCCGGACACCGTCGGGGAAAAGCTGGTGCGCGCCGTGGAGCGCAACAAGGCGGTGGTCTCGGTGGGCAGCGAGGTGCACCTCGGCGCCCTGCAATGGCGCTTCGCGCCCTGGGCCACGCGGTTTCTCGCGCGCTTCGACCTGACTTCCTGAGAGCCTGCCATGAGCGAATTCCACCACAAGCTGGTCCAGCGCAAGGTCCGCTTCGACTTCAGCGATACCCCCCTGCACTGGGTTCCCGGCGAAGCGGAAGCGTCCCAGGTGATGAACGTCCTGCACATGCTCCTGCCTTCCGGCGAACTGTGGTTCTGCCGCCTCTACAACAAGGCCCTGCCGTTGGTTAGCGACGCCCGCCTGCGCGACGACGTGCAGGGTTTCATCCGCCAGGAAGCGATGCATTCGCGGGCCCACGACGGCGCGATCCAGCGCTACCTGAGCAGGTTCGACATCGACTCCAAGCCGTTCACCGACAAGATGGATTTCCTTTTCGAACGCCTGCTCTGCGACTACCCGCTGGGGCAGAACCGCCTGACCCGCGCCCTCGACGGCTGGTGGCTGCGCCAGCGCTGCGCGATCATCGCCGCGGTGGAGCATTTCACCTGCGTGCTCGGCAAGTGGGTGCTGGAGGCCCGGGAGCTGGATCGCCGCGGCAGCGACCCGGTGATGCTCGACCTGCTGCGCTGGCACGGCGCCGAGGAAGTCGAGCACCGCAGCGTCGCCCACGACCTGCACGTGCACCTGGGCGGCAGCTTCGTCACCCGGCAACTGACCATGCTGTTGGTCATCGCGATACTGGTCTACCTGCTCGCCGACGGCACCCGCACCCTCCTCGACCAGGACCCGAGCCTGCGCGGCGCCAAGCGCCAGGGATTCCTACGAACCTGGTGGCGGCTCGGCAAGCAGGGCCTGCTGCCGAACCTCGCGCACACCTTCCGCGACGTCGCCCGCTACTTCAATCCCTGGTACCACCCCGAGCACGAGGCGAATACCCAGGAAGCCCTGGAATACCTGGCCAACTCGCCGGCGGCCCGGCGCGCGGCGAACGCCTGAAAACAATTCACTGGAAATACCGGCAAGCGCCGCGAAAGTTGGAACTTTCGCGGCGCTTGCCCATTGCTTACGTCAGGTCGACGTCAAACAAGGCCGGCAGACGGAAGGTAATTTCCGTAAGCCTGAAAAATGGTGCTCGATAGAATGATTGAAAATAACGGGCGCGTGAGGCGAGACTTTGCAAAAAGCCAGCCATTCTTCTGATGGCATTTTGAAGACAAGCAAAATAAAAGTAAGAAAAGTTACCCTATCGATCGGAAATTAAAGAAAGAAAAGCGAGCGAGAAGAGAATCGAGAAATACGCTCTTCGCGCCCGCCTTCGTATTTGTCCGACCTGCGGTGACTCACTGGCCAGGCAGCGTGATCTCCCGTTCCGAAACGATGATCTTGTTGACCAGGCCGTACTGCACGGCTTCTTCCGCGTTCAGCCAGAAGTCGCGCTCGGTGTCGGCGCTGATCTTCTCCGGCGTCTGCCCGGTGGCTTCGGCGAAGATCCGGTCGAGGCGTTCCTTCATCCGCACGATCTCGCGGCGGTAGATCTCGATGTTGCTCGCCGGCCCCTGGATGCCGCCCGACGGCTGGTGCAGAAGGAAGCGGGTATTGGGCAGCGAATAGCGGTTTTCCTTGTCCGCCGCGGCGTAGATCAGCGCGCCGGCGCTGGCTACGCTGCCGGAACCGATCATGATGACCTTCGGTGTGATGAAGCGGATCGCGTCGAAGATCATGTCGCCGGACTCGACGTGGCCACCCGGGGAATTGACGAACATGTAGATCGGATCGTCGCTGATCGAGGCGAGGATGTGCAGCTGCTGGACGACGTCCTTGGCCATCTTCTCGTCGACCCCGCCGGTGACGAACACCTTCCTGACCTTGAGCGCGTACTCCATCAGCTTGGCGCCGATGGCGCCGTGGGAGTCGCCACCTTCGCGGTCCTTGTCATCGGTTTTCATGCAACCTCCTGGAACTGTTGGTAATCCATCCGGCAAACCTTTCAGGGCATGCGTTCGTTGTTCGCCAGGGCGCGGATATATATCCGTTTAATGCGCCTCTTCCGAGCGGCCCATTATGCATCAGCCAGACACTTTCGAAAGGCTTGCTTCAACTTCGAAAAGACCGGCGAAGGTAATCTCGTGAAGCATAGCCATGCAGGGCCGCGACGCACGTTTCCCGGAACCTAACAGATTTGTAAGTTGCCTCGTAAATACCTACCAGAATTAACAGTTAACAACGCGATTACCCTGCAAGAATTAACAGCTATTTCTTCGAGCCTGCCAAAAGTAATAGTACACCCCGCTCTTGCTTCGGGTGCCGCCGCTTCCCTGCCAACCACGCTGGCTACGGCGCGCTGAACCGTCGACGGGTGGAACCTGTCCGGCGAGGCGTGCGGTGCCCGTGTTCGCCGAATCGATGGATTGTTGAAGAGGACGCAGGGATGGTTCGTTTCGCTCGCTTGCCGCTATCGCCCTACCAACGGGACATCTGGGTCGCCGCCGCGCAGTTTCCGGAACTCGACCAGTACACCATCTTCAGCTACGACCGCTTCACCGGCGAGGTCGATACCCAGGCCCTGGAACGGGCGCTGCTGCAGGCGGCGCGAGACACCGAGGCGTTCCGCCTGCGCCTCGGCGAGACGGACGGTACGCCGTACCAGTGGCTGGACACGGATGCCGAGTTCGAGGCGCGCCACGTCGACCTGCGCGCCGACCGCGACCCCGAGGCCGCCGTGCGATCCTGGTTGCGCGACGCCTTCCGCCACGCCTACCCGCTGGACGGCCGCAGCCTGGTGGACCTGGCCCTGCTGCATAGCGACCAGGCGCTCTACGTCTACGTGCGCACCCACCATATCGTCAGCGACGCCTGGGGCCTGCAGCTATTCCTCAGCCGGGTGCGCGCCGGCTACCTGGGCGAGCTAGGCGAGCCACAGGCGCAGATGCCGACGGCTTCCCTCCTGGCGCAACTCGAGACCGACGACTACTCCGGTTCGGAACAGTACCGCGGCGACCGCGCCTATTTCGCCGACGCCCTGGAGGGCCTGGAGCCGGCCCTCTTCACCCGCAGGCGCCCGGCCGGGCTGCGCCGCACCGCGCGCCACAGGCTGACGCTGGAACGCACACTGCTCGATGCGATCCGCGATCGTGGCGAATCGCCCTTCCTGTTCCTCTCCGCCGCCGTGGCGCTGTACCTGGCGCGGATCCACCAGAACGACGACGTGGTCCTCGGCGTACCGGTGCTGAACCGCGCCGACCGCGCGGCCAAGCAAGTGGTCGGGCACTTCGCCAATACCCTGCCGCTACGCATCCGCACCGCGCCGGAACAGACCGTCGACGAATTCCTGGCGCAGTTGCGCGAGGCGACCCGGACGCTGCTGCGCCACCAGAAGATGCCCCTCGGCGACCTGTTGCGCGGCGCCTCGCCACTGTTCGACACCACCCTTTCCTACATGCGCTGGCCCGCCGCCCAGGCGATCCCGAACGCCAGCGTCGAGACCGTGGCGCAGACCCACGCCCATGACCCGGACGCGTTGGCCATCTGGGTCTCCGAGTTCGACGGGCACAGCGACGCGCAGGTGGATTTCGAATACGCCTGCGATGTGTTCGACGCCGACTTCCCCATGGACGCCGCGGCGCGGCATATCGAAACCTTCCTGCGCGCCCTGGTGGAGGGCGGCGAGCGCCACCTCGGCGAACTCGACCCGCTGTCGGCCGCCGAGCGCGAGGAACTGATCCACACCCGCAACGCCACCGACCAGGCATTCCCCGAGCAGGCTACCCTGCCCACGCTGTTCACCGAGCAGGTGGCGCGTACCCCGCAACGCACCGCACTGCTGGAAGCCGACGGCGGCACGCTCAGCTATGCCGAGCTGGACGCCAAGGTCCAGGCCGTGGCCGACGCCCTGCGCGCAGCGGGTGTTAGCGCCGACGAGCGGGTAGCGCTACTGGTCGCCCGCGGTCCCCACCTGCTGCCGGCTATCCTCGGCGTGCAGCGCGCCGGCGGCGCCTATGTGCCGATCAATCCCGACCATCCCCTGGAGCGCGTCCGCCTGCTGCTGGAAGACTGCGGCGCCCGCGTGGTGCTGGTGGACGAACGCGCGGCGACACTCGGCGAGAGCCTGGGCGAGACGCGCGTGCTGCACCTCGAACGCCTGCCGCAGAGCAATGGCGACCTGCCGGCGGCCAACGTCGCGCCCAGCGACCTGGCCTATGTCATCTATACCTCCGGTTCGACCGGCGTGCCCAAGGGCGTGATGGTCGAACACCGCTCGGTGGTCAACCGCCTGAACTGGATGCAGCGTCGTTATCCGATCGGCGAACGCGACGTGCTTCTGCAAAAGACTCCGGTGACGTTCGACGTATCCGTCTGGGAACTGTTCTGGTGGAGCTTCACCGGCGCCCGCCTGTCGCTGTTGCCGCCCGGCGCCGAGAAGGACCCGCGGGAAATGCTGCGAAGCATCCAGCGCGACGCGGTCACGGTCATCCACTTCGTGCCGTCGATGCTGACGCCGTTCCTCGACCTGCTCGACGGCGACCCGACCGCCCGCGCGGCGGCAAGCTCGCTGCGCCTGGTGTTCTGCAGCGGCGAAGCCCTCGCGCCGTTGCAGGTCGCGCGCTTCCGCCGGCTGTTCGGCGACGCCGTGCGACTGGTCAACCTGTACGGACCGACCGAGGCCACCGTCGACGTGTCCGACCATGAATGCGCCAGCGACAACCCCACGCGGGTCCCGATCGGCCGGCCGATCGACAACCTGCGCCTGTACGTCCTCGACCGCGCGCTCAGGCCGCAGCCCCTCGGCGCCGTCGGCGAGCTATATATAGGAGGCGTCGGCGTCGCCCGCGGCTACCTGAACCGGCCGGAGCTGAACGCCGACCGCTTCCTCGCCGACCCCTTCGTCGCCGGCGGCCGTCTCTACCGTACCGGCGACCTGGCCCGCTGGCTGGCCGACGGCAACCTCGAATACCTCGGCCGCGCCGACGACCAGGTGAAGATCCGCGGCAACCGGGTCGAACCCGACGAAGTACGCGACCGCCTCGCCGCGCTTCCCGGCGTACGCGACGCCGCGGTCGTGGCACGCGATTCGGCGGTACGCGGCACGCACCTGGTCGGCTACTACGTGGCAGCGGCGGAACTCGACGCCGGTCAATTGCGCGCCGGACTTTCGGCGACGCTGCCGGACTTCATGCTGCCAGCCTTCTTCGTGCGCATCGACAGCCTCCCGCTCAGCGCCAACGGCAAGCTCGACCGCCGGCAACTGCCGGCACCGCCGGAACAGGTGGCGGCGGTTGCGCCGCGCACGGCGACCGAGGCCGAACTGGCGGCGGTGTGGGCCGATGTCCTCGGCGTGGCGGAGGTCGGCGTGCACGACGACTTCTACGCCCTCGGCGGCGACTCGATCCTGATGCTGCGCATCCGCGCCGCCGCACAGCGGCGCGGCCTGGGCTTCGAACTCGCCGACCTGATGCGCAACCCGACGGTGGCGGGCCTCGCCGAGCGCCTGGTGCGTCCGCTCGCGGAGCGAAGCTACCAGCCGTTCGAACTGGTTTCCGAAGTCGACAAGCCGCGCCTGGAAGGGCTGGAGGACGCCTTCCCGACCAGCCGGCTGAGTCTCGGCCTGCTCTTCCATAGCCGCCAGCGCCCCGACTCGTCGGTCTACCACGACGTGTTCCACTACCGCTTCGACCTGGCCTGGGACGAAGCCGCGTTCCGCCACGCGCTGGACCGGGTGGTCGCCGCCTATCCCGCGCTGCGTTCGTCGTTCGACCTCAGCGGCGCATCCGAACCGCTGCAACTGGTGCATGCCCAGGCGCGCAGCGAACCGCTGATCCTGGACCTGCGCGGCAACCCGGAGGCCGGGACGGTGCTCGACGAGCACATCCGCCAACGCCGCTTCCATCGCTATTCGCTGCAACAGCCCGGGCTGTTCCTGTTCGCCGCGTTCGTCCGCGAGGACGGCCTGGACCTGGTGTTCAGCTTCCACCATGCGATCCTCGACGGCTGGAGCGTGGCCAACCTGATCGTCGCGCTGGTCGCCGCCTACCGTGGCGAGCCGCTGCCGAGCCCCGCGCCGGCGCTGGCCTGCCATGTCCGCGAGGAGCTGGCCGCGCTGGCTTCGCCGGCCGCCGTGGGGTACTGGACCGGGCTGCTGGAGGGCGCGAGGATGACCCGCCTCGACGGCTTCGGCGCCCACGAGCCGCAAGCCGCGCAAGGTCCGGCCAGCCATCGCGAAGCGCTGCCGGACGGGCTGCTCGAACGACTCAAGGCCACTGCGGCGCAACGCGGACTGCCGTTGAAGTCGCTGCTGCTCGCCGCCCATTGCCTGACCCTGCATCTGTTCTCCCGCAGCGACAGCGTGGTCACCGGCGCGATCAGCAACGGCCGCCCCGAACTGCCCGACGCCGACCGCATGGTCGGCCTGTTCCTGAATACCGTGCCGGTCCGCTCGGAGATTGCCGGGTGTAGCTGGATCGAGGTAGCCGATGCGCTGTTCCGCCAGGAGCGCGACGGACACGCCCACCGCCGCTATCCGCTCAGCGCCATCCAGCAGATCGTCGGCGACGAACTGAGCAGCGCCTTCAACTACGTCAACCTGCATGTCCTCGAACCGCTGTGGCAATTGCGCGACTTCCGCGTCTGGGAAGAAACCAACTTCGCCCTGCTGGTCAACGTGATCGCCACGCCCAGCGACGGCATGTACCTGCGCATCGACAGCGACGGCCGCGGCATCAGCCGCAGCCAGGCCGCGCTGATCGGCGCGACCTTCGTCGAACTCCTGTGGCGCCTCGCCGAGCATCCCGACGAAGCCGCCGACTTCGCCTTCCTCGCCCCTCGCCGCGACGCCGCTTCCCAGCCCGAGCCGCTGGTCGACGTCGTCAGCCTGTTCGAACGCCAGGTCGAGGCGCTGCCGGGCAGCGCCGCGCTGGCCTTCGAGGAGCAACGCTGGACCTATCGCGACCTCGACCATGTGGCGCGCTGCGTGGCCACCCGCCTGGTCCGCGCCGGCGCGCGCCGCGGCGATGCGATCGGAGTGGCGCTGAACCGTTCGCCGGAGATGATCGCGACGATCTGGGGCATCCTGCGCGCCGGCCTGGTCTGCGTGCCGCTGGACGTCAGCTATCCCGCGCAGCGCCTGGCGCTGATCCTGGAGACCGCACAGCCGTTCCGGGTGGTCGCGCATCCCGAGCACGCCCATGTCGCCGCGGCGGAACGGGTGCTGCCGGTAGAGGAACTGGTCGCCGACATCGAGCCCGAGACCTTCGCCGCGCCGCAGCTCGACGAGCTGGCCATGCTGCTGTTCACCTCCGGTTCCACCGGGCGGCCGAAGGGCGTCGAGCTTAGCCACCGGATGTGGGCCAACTACACCCAGTGGCAATTGCGCGTCGCCAGCGGCGTACCGGGGCTGCGCACCCTGCAGTTCGCGCCGCTGAGCTTCGACATGGCCTTCCAGGAGATCTTCTCCACGCTGTGCGGCGGCGGCGAGCTGCAACTCATCTCCAACCGCGAGCGGATGGACCCCTCCGCGCTGCTGCATGTCCTCGAACGCCGCCAGGTCCAGCGCGTGCTGTTGCCCTTCGTCGCCCTGCAACGCCTCGCCGAGGCCTCCAACACCCTGGGCGTACGCCCCGGCGCCCTGCGCGTGGTGGTGTCCTCCGGCGAGCAGTTGCGCATCACCGAAGACGTCCGCACGTTCTGCGCGGCGATGCCCGGGCTGCTGCTGGAGAACCAGTACGGTCCCACCGAGACGCACCAGGTCACCTACCACTCGCTGAGCGGCGATCCGGCGCACTACCCGGACCTGCCGCCGATCGGCCGGCCGCTGGACGGGGTCGAGGTGCAGGTGCTCGACGCCGCGCTGCGCCCGGTACCGGTCGGCGTTACCGGCGAGCTGTACTTCGGCGGCGACTGCCTCGCGCGCGGCTACCACCGCGCCCCCGAACTCACCGCCGAGCGCTTCGTCGAACATCCCTGGCGCCCCGGCGCCAGGCTCTACCGCACCGGCGACCTCGGGCGCATCCTCGGCAACGGCGAGATCGTCTGGCTCGGCCGCGCCGATACCCAGGTCAAGGTCCGCGGCTTCCGCATCGAGCCGGCCGAGGTCGAGCTGGCGATCATGCGCCAGGCCGAGCGCCAGCCGGGCCTGCGCGGCGCGGCGGTGGTGGCTCGCGAGCGCCAGGGCAACGATGCATTCCTCGCTGCCTTCCTGCTCGGCGAGCCCGAGGCGGTGGATCTCGCCGAACTGAAGCAGGCGCTGCGCAGCGAACTGCCGGAACACATGGTGCCGGCGCACTTCGCCTGGGTCGACGGCTTCGCCCTCACCCCCAGCGGCAAGCGCGACGACGCCGCCCTGCGCGCGCTGCCGCTGGAGCACGGGTCGAACATCGAGTACCTGGCCCCGCGCGATGACTACGAGCGCACCCTGGCCGGACTCCTCGGCGAGTTGCTGGATCGTCCCCGGGTAGGCATCCGCGACAGCTTCTTCGATCTCGGCGGCACCTCGCTCAGCGCGATGCGCTTCATGCTGCTGATCGAGAAGCGCTATGGCGTCGACCTGCCGATGGCCGCGCTGATCGAGACGCCGACCGTGGAGGGCCTGGCCGAACGCCTGCGGGAACGCTCGGCGGTGCGCGCCTTCGACCCGCTGGTACCGATCCGTGCCGGCGGCAGCCGCCCGCCGCTGTTCCTCGTCCACCCGCTCGGCGGCCACGTACTCTGCTACCTGCCGCTGGTCCGCGCACTGCCGCCGGACCAGCCGGTATATGCCCTGCAGGCGGCCGGCACCGGCCAGGGCAGTACGCCGCTGGCGGTCCTCGAGGACATCGCCGCCAGTTACCTCGCGGCGATCCGCCGGGTGCAGCCGGAAGGCCCCTATTACCTCGGCGGCTGGTCGTTCGGCGGCTTCGTCGCCTACGAGATGGCCCGGCAACTGCGCGCGCTCGACCCGCAGGCGGTCGCCCAACTGATCGTGCTCGACTCCATCACCGTCGACCGCAACCACGCCGGCAGCGCCAGCGACGAAGCCCTGCTGCTGTTCTTCTACTGGGAACTGGTCTGGTTCGAACGCAGCGACGAGGAGGTCGAGCCGCTGCCTGAAGGCGCGAGCCTGGAGCAGAAACTCGACCACATCGTCGAACGCGCCATCGAGGCCGGCGTACTTCCCGCCGGCACCCCGCGCGCCACCGTGCAGCGGCTCTACGAGCTGTTCCGGGCGAGCTGGCAGGCACTCATCGGCTATCGCCCGGAAGTCAGCGACCAGGACATGACCCTGCTGCGCGCGGACGGCCCGCTGCCGCTGGCGCTGAAGCCGATGCACGACGCCGCCGGCACCCACTACGGCGACCCGAAGAACGGCTGGCAGCACTGGACCAGCGGCCGCCTCGATGTGATCGACGTACCCGGCGACCACCTGGTGCTGATGAAAGAACCCTATGTCGAGACGGTCGCGGCAGAGATCGCCGCGTTGCTCGAACCCTCCACCTCCAGCGAACGGACCCGCCCATGAGCAGACACCCCCTGAAGATCGTCATCGCCGGCGCCGGCATCGGCGGGCTCGCCGCGGCCGCCTGCCTGAAGGCCGCCGGCTTCGAGGTCGAACTCTACGAGCGGGCCAGGGAGCTGCGCGCGGTCGGCTCGGCGCTGTCGCTGATGCCCAACGCGCTGACCGCCCTGGAGAGGGTCGGCGTGCGCCCTGACCTTACCCGCGCCCAGGCCTTCGACTCGCTACGGTTCCTCACCCGGCGCGGGCGACCGATCCGCGCCATCGACTTCGGCGGCCTGGCCCGCCAGCTCGGCCAGCCGAGCCTGGCGATCCACCGCGCGAGCCTGCAGCAGGCGCTGCTGGAACAGGCCCGCGACTGCCGCATCGAACTGGGCGTGAGCGCCACCGGCTACCTGCGCCACGCCGACGGCGAAGGCGTCACCGTGCTCTGCAGCGACGGCCGCGAAGTGCACGCCGACGTGCTGATCGGCGCCGACGGCTTCAACTCGGCGATCCGCGCCACCATGACCGGCCCGGAGCGTCCCACCGACTGGCACTACGTGATCTGGCGCGCCACGCCGGCGTTCCGCCATCCGAAGGTGACGCCGGGCTACGTCGCCCATTACTGGGGTCGTGGGCAGCGCTTCGGTCTCGCCGACATCGGCGAAGGCAACGTCTATTGGTGGGGCACCCGCAACATGCCGGCCGAACAGGCGAAGGACTGGCGCGGCGGCAAGGCGGGCATCCAGCGCCTCTACGCCGGCTGGGCCGACGAAGTGCAGGCGGTCATCGAGGCGACCCCGGAGGCCGACATCAGCAGCCTGCCGGCCCAGGACCGACCGTTCCTCGAGCGCTGGGGCGACGGCCCGGTGACCCTGCTCGGCGATGCCGCGCATCCGATGCTGACCAGCCTCGGCCAGGGCGCCGCCATCGCCATCGAAGACGCCGCGGTGCTGGCCCACTGCCTGGCCACCATCGACGACCCGCAAGCCGCCCTGCGCGCCTACGAGAACCGCCGTCGCGACCGCGCCAGGGCGATGGTCGAGACCTCGCGGGCGCTGAGCCGCATCGAGCAGTTGGAGCATCCGCTGCGCACCGTCGCCCGCGATCTCTACTTCCGCTTCGCTCCGGAGCGAACCTTCGCCCGGCAGAACGAACTGGCACTGACCTTCCCAGGAGTCGAATGATGGCCGAGATACGACGCCCGCTGTCCGCGGTGGAACGCTGGTACTGGCTCAGCGACCAGTTCTCCGCGCTGAACGTGATTTCCCGGGTGCGGGTCCATGGCCAGTTGTCCATCGACGACCTGCGCCGCGGCCTCGACGCGCTGCAGGCGCGGCATCCGCTGCTGCGCGCGCGGATCGAGCACGATGCCGGGCTCGACCCGCGCTGGGTGCCCTGCGAGCGGCCCATCCCGCTGCGCGAGGTGCGCGGTGGTGGCGAGGAGCAATGGCTGCGGGAAATCAACGAGCGCGAATTGCCGGAACGCATCGATCCGGACAGCGGGCCACTGATCCGTACCGTGGCGATCGCCACCGACGCCGGCGCCCACGACCTGCTGGTCGTGGTACCGCACATCATCGCCGACGGCACTACCGTGCTGACCCTCGCCGAACAATGGCTGACCCTGGCCGCCGACCCCGCCGCGCAACCCTGGACCGCCAGCGCCCTGCCGCCGGCGGAGGATCTGCGTCCACGCCGCTTCACCGGCGACGAAGGCGCGGCGCGCCTGGCCGAGCAGACCGCCCAGGACGAAGCGCTGGTCGGCCGCCACCGCCCGGGCCGGATCGAGCCGAGCAACCCGGTGCCGCTGGAAGCGCGGCGTACCCGCCTGCTGCACCGGGAGCTGGACGGCGCGCAGCTGGAACAGCTGCAACGACGCGCCCGCGAACACGGCACCACGGTACACGGCGCGCTGACCGCGGCGCTGGCCATCGCCGCCGGCCACGACCACCAGCGCCGCCCGAGCCACATCGCCATCGGCTCGCCGATCGACTTCCGCGACGAACTGGAGCCGCCGGTGCGCCCCGACGAAGTAGGCACCTACGTCGCCACGGTACCGGTGGTGCTGGACATCGCCCGACCGTTCTGGGAGGTCGCCCGCGCGCTCACCGACGACCTCGGCGAACGCCGTCGCCAGGGCCATCATTTCAACCTGGTCACCCTGGTCGCCAGCGCTGCGCCGCGCTGCATGGCCGACGCGCGGCCATTCATGGCCTTCATGGAAGCCGAAGGGCCGATCAACCTGTGCTCCTCCAACATCGGCCGCTATCCGTTCCCCGAGCGGATCGGCGCCTTGCGCCTCTCCGACGCGCAGTTCCTCACCGGCATCTCAGTGAACGGCTATTTCGTGGCCGCCATCAACTCCAGCCATGGCCGGCTGTTCTGGAACTTCACCTACATCGACGAAGCGGTCCCCGGCGAACGCGCCGAACGCCTGGCCGAAGATTGCCTGGGCACCCTGCTGTCGGCGATCCACGCCCCCCAACGATCCGCCCTCGAGGAGCAATGACATGTTTTTCACCAGCAAACCTCTCTCGCCCCAGGGCCGCCACGTGCTGATCACCGGCGCCTCCAGCGGCCTCGGCCGGGAAACCGCGCTGCACCTGGCCGAACAGGGTTTCCAGGTGATCGCCGGGGTGCGCCGCCAGGAGGATGGCGAGCGCCTGGCGAACGCCTGCCCGTCCGGCCGGATCAGCACGCTGCTGATCGATGTCACCGACGAGGAATCCATTGGCCGGGCCGCCGCGCAGGTGGCGGAGAAAGTCGGCGATACCGGGCTCTGGGGCCTGGTGAACAACGCCGGGATCTGCATTTCCGCGCCGCTGGAATGCGTCTCCAGCGACCTGCTGCGGCGCCAGCTGGAAGTCAACCTGATCGGCCAGCTCGCGGTGACCCGGGCAATCCTGCCGCTGCTGCGCCGTGGCGGCGCGGCGCGCCTGGTGAACGTCACCTCGGGCCTCGGCTCGGTCGCCATTCCCTACCTGGGCGCCTACTCCGCCGCGCAGTTCGCCAAGGAGGGAGTGAGCGACGCCCTGCGCCGCGAGCTGGCGCCCATGGGCATCCAGGTCTCGGTGGTCAGCCCCGGGGCGATCTGGACGCCGATCTGGGGCAAGATCGCCAGCGAGGGCGAGCGCGCCCTGGCCGACGCCCCCGACGCCGTCGCCGACCTCTATCGCGATACCTACCTGCGCTTCCTCCAGGCCAACGAGGACGGCGCGCGCAACAGCGCGACCAAGCCCGCCGACGTCGCCGCCGCGGTGCATGCCGCGCTCACCGCGGCCAAGCCGCGGACCCGCTACCGGGTCGGCGCCGACGTGCGCCGCGGCACCCTGCTGGCGCGGCTGCTGCCCGATAGCGTGATCGACGGGATGTTCCGCCCCATCGTCACCGCCGCCCCGGCGGCGAAGGAGGAGCAACGTGCCTGATCGCAAACTGAGACTGGGCGAGGAACTGATCTCGCCACTGCACGCGCTCTACGACGGCCTGCAGGTGGACGGCGCGCCGCGTCCCGCGCATCGCGCCGCCGAGCATCCGGTGTGGGTGGTGACGCGCTACCGCGACGCGCGCAAGGTCCTCAACCATCCGGGCGTCCGCCGCGACGCCCGGCAGGCCGCCGAACTCTACGCGAAGCGTACCGGCAGCCCGCGCGCGGGGATCGGCGAGGGACTCAGCCACCACATGCTCAACCTCGACCCGCCGGACCATACCCGCCTGCGCTCGCTGGTCGGCCGCGCGTTCACCCCGCGCCAGGTGGAGCGCCTGCAACCGCATATAGAACGGATCACCGAGGAATTGCTGGACGCCATGGCCGGCCGCGAACAGGCCGACCTGATGGCCGACTTCGCGATCCCGCTGACCATCGCGGTGATCTTCGAGCTGCTGGGCATTCCCGAGGCCGAGCGCGAACACGCCCGCCAGTCCTGGGAGCGCCAGGCGGAACTGCTGTCGCCGGAGGAGGCCCAGGCCCTGGCCGATGCGCAGGTCGACTACCTGCGCGTGCTGCTCGAGGCCAAGCGCCGGCAGCCGGCCGACGACGTCTACAGCGGGCTGGTGCAGGCCGCCGACGAGAGCGGCCAGCTGAGCGAGGCGGAACTCGTCTCCATGGCCCACCTGCTGATGATGAGCGGCTTCGAGACCACCATGAACATGATCGGCAACGCGCTGGTCACCCTGCTGGTCAACCCGGAGCAACTGGCGTTGCTGCGGGCGCAGCCGGAACTCCTGCCCAACGCCATGGAAGAACTGGTCCGCCACGACAGCCCGGTGCGCGCCTCGATGTTGCGCTTCACCGTGGAAGACGTAGAACTGGACGGGGTCACCATTCCCGCCGGCGAATACATCCTGGTCTCCAACCTGACCGCCAACCACGACGCCGAGCGCTTCGACGATCCCGACCGCCTCGACCTTATCCGCAACACCGATGGCCATCTCGGCTACGGCTTCGGCGTGCACTACTGCGTCGGCGCCTCGCTGGCCCGGCTGGAGGGGCGGATCGCCATCCAGCGCCTGCTCGCGCGCTTCCCCGACCTCCAGTTGGCGGTGCCCCACGCGGAGCTGCAGTGGCTGCCGATCACCTTCCTCCGCGCCCTGATCAGCGTGCCGGTGCGCACCGGATGCAGCGCCCCGGCGAACACCGCCTCCCACGCCAACCCGATCGAGAGGATCGCCCAATGAATGCCAAGGAAATTCTCGTCCACAGCCTGCGCCTCCTGGAAAACGGCGATGCCCGTGGCTGGTGCGACCTGTTCCATCCGGAAGGCGTACTCGAATTCCCCTACGCCCCGCCGGGCTGGAAGACCCGCTTCGAGGGCCGCGAAACCATCTGGGCGCACATGCGCCTGTTTCCCGAGCACCTGACCGTGCGCTTCACCGACGTGCAGTTCTACGAGACCGCCGACCCCGACCTGGCCATCGGCGAATTCCATGGCGACGGCGTGGCCACCGTTTCCGGCGGCAAGCTGGCGCAGGACTACATCTCGGTGCTGCGCACCCGCGACGGCCAGATCCTGCTCTACCGCGACTTCTGGAATCCGCTGCGGCACCTCGAGGCCCTGGGCGGGGTCGAGGCCGCCGCCAAGATCGTCCAGGGAGCCTGAGCCATGCCGCGCGCCGCCGTGGTCTGCGGCCTGGGCAGCTACCTGCCCGAGGCCGTGCTCAGCAACGACATGCTCGCCGCCGAGCTGGACACTTCCGACGCCTGGATCAGCAGCCGCACCGGCGTGCGCCAGCGGCATATCGCCGGCGACCTCGGCAGCGGCGACCTGGCCCTGCGGGCGGCCTCCGCCGCGCTCGCCTCGGCGGGGCTGGAGCGAGTCGACGCGGTGGTGCTGGCAACCAGCACCGGCGACTTCTGCTGCCCGGCCACCGCGCCCAGGGTCGCGGCGCGCCTGGGGTTGGTCGGCGCGCTCGCGTTCGACCTGTCCGCCGCCTGCACCGGCTTCGTCTACGGCCTGGCCAGCGTCGGCTCGCTGATCAGCGCCGGGCTGGCGGACAGCGCGCTGCTGGTCGGGGTGGACACTTTCAGCCATACCCTCGACCCCGCCGATCGCTCGACCCGCGCACTGTTCGGCGACGGCGCCGGAGCGGTGGTGCTGCGTGCCGGCGATGCCGAGGAAGAAGGCGCGCTGCTGGCCTTCGACCTCGGCAGCGACGGCCACCAGTTCGACCTGCTGATGACCCCCGCCGTGAGTCGCGCCGAACGCAGTTCCGGACAGGCCTCCAACTACTTCCGGATGGACGGCAAGGCAGTGTTCGGCCAGGCGGTGACGCAGATGAGCGACTCGGTGCAGCGGGTACTCGACCGGGTCGGCTGGCAAGCTTCGGACCTCCATCACCTGGTCCCGCACCAGGCCAACACACGCATCCTCGCGGCGGTCGCCGACCAGCTCGACCTTCCCGTCGAGCGAGTGGTGAGCAACATCGCCGAGGTGGGCAACACCGTCGCCGCCTCGATTCCCCTGGCCCTGGCCCACGGCCTGCGCCAAGGCATCCTGCGCGACGGCGGCAACATGGTCCTCACCGGTTTCGGTGCCGGACTGACCTGGGGTTCGGTCGCCCTGCGCTGGCCGAAGATCGTTCCGACAATGGACTGAAGAGGGAAGAACAATGCCCAACGACATGGAAGACCATCTCCTCACCGTGCTTAGCGTCGCCAGCGGCGTGCCGAAGGAGGAAATCAGCCGGGACAGCAGGATGGAAGACCTGGCTTTCGATTCGCTGGTGGTCAGCGAGCTGTCGCTGAAGCTGCGCAAGGAGTTCGGCGTCACCGGGGTCGACGACGAACTCGACCTGCTGGAAACGGTGGACGAACTGTTCCAGCTGGTCGAGAAGCACCGCGCCGCCTGAGGCCAGCGAACGCCGGCGTTCCGTCGCTTCTCTGCCAGGCGAAGGCGGTGTCGGGACATGGGAACGCGCATCGCCTTCGATCAACCAACACCAGAGCGAGATTCGCTGGAGGAAGAGGTGAGTCAGAACATGGATCTCACGATCGGGACGCATCGGGAGTCGGCTTTCTACGAGCTGGAGTTCGGACCGAGGACGATAATGACCCTGGCCAACTTTCCGGACGACGTGCTGCCGTTGTTGCAAATGGAAAGCCTGATGACCTTCGAGGCGATGGCCTACCTGCGCTGCGACGCACTGGTCGAGCTAGGCTGCTACGACGGCCGGGCGCTGGAAATCGCGCGCCTGCTCAATGCCCGCTATCTCGGCGTCGACCTCGACCAGCGGGCGATCGAGACGCTGCGCACGCGGATCAAGCGCGAGGGCATGAGCGATCGCGCGGACACGGTGGTCGACGACATCCTCAACCACACCAGGCGCGGTGCCTCGGTCGGCTCGCGCGCGCTGTACCTGCTGCCGTTCAACCTGCTGGGCAACTTCCGCGAGCCGAAACGGCTGCTCGACTCCCTCGCCGAGCGCAGCGTGGCGGCGGTGGTCTCGGTGTTCGGCGACAGCGCCGAGGCCACCCGCGTCCGCCAGAGCTACTACCGCCGTTGCGGGGTGCAGGGCCTGGAGCTGCACGCGCGGGACGACGGCACCGTGTTCACCGGCAGCGACGGCTTCTACTCGCGCTCGTATTCGCGCGCCTGCCTCCACGCCCTGCTCGCCGAGTGCGGGCTGACCGTGGTGCGCAGCGCTTCGAACCTGTTCGCCCACTGCGTGACGGTGCTGCCCGAAGGCGCCGACCAGGGCTTCGGTTCGTCGGCGGCATGAGTCGCCGTCGTGCATTCATCGCGCGGCCACGGCACGGGCAGCTCGCCGTGGCTCGCTTCATCGTCGTCTGAACCGCTCGGGAGCTGGAAACATGCCTTTGATTGTCTACGTGCTCGGTGCCGCGATCTTCGCCCTGACCACCAGCGAATACATGGTCGCCGGGCTGATGCCGGCGCTGGCCGCCGAATTCGGCGTGTCCTTCGCCGCGATCGGCTACCTGGTCACCTTCTACGCCGGCGCGATGGCCGTCGGCGGCCCGCTGCTGACCACCGCCCTGCTCCGGGTGCCGCGCAAGAACGCCCTGCTCGGCCTGATCGCGCTGTTCGTGGTCGGCCAGGTCATCGGCGCCCTGGCGCCGGGCTATGCGGTGATGGTCGCGGCGCGACTGGTCACCGCGGTCGCCGCCGCGGCCTTCTTCGGCGTGGCGCTGACCGCCTGCGCCGAACTGGTCGAAGGCAACCAGTTCGGCCGCGCGTCGTCGCTGGTGCTCGGTGGCCTGATGGTCGGCACCGTGCTCGGCCTGCCCGTCGCCACCTGGCTGGGCGAATGGTACGGCTGGCGCGCGAGCTTCTTCGCGGTGGCGCTGGTGGCGGTGCTGGTCGGCCTGCTGGTGTTGCAGCTGATGCCGGCGATCCCGGGGTCGGCGGGCAGCGGTTCGCTGCGCGAGGAACTGAAGGTGTTCAGGAACGCCCATCTATGGTGGGTCTACGCCACCAGCCTGCTGCTGATCGGCGCCACCTTCGCCGGCTTCACCTATTTCGTGCCGATCCTCACCGAGGTCAGCGGCTTCTCCGCCTCGACCGTACCGCTGCTGCTGGTGGTCTACGGCCTGGCGACGCTGGTGGGCAACAACATCGTCGGCCGCCTGGCCGACCGCCATACCATCGCGGTCCTGGCCTTCGGCCTGCTGGCGGCCATCGCCGCGATGGTGGCCTTCGCCCTGTTCGGACAGGTTCCGGCGGTGGCGGTGGCGGCGCTGGTGGTGATCGGCCTGACCGGGGTGTCGATGAACCCGGCGCTGGTGACTCGCGGCGCACGAGTCGGCCATAACAACATGCTGGTCAACTCGGTGCACACCGCCTGCATCATGCTCGGCGTGATGGCCGGTTCCTGGATCGGCGGCCTGGGCATCGCCGGCGGATTCGGCCTGCAGGGCGCGCTCTGGGTCGGCGCGGCCCTCGGGGTGCTGGCGCTGCTGACCCTGCTGCCGGAGCTGCGCTTCGCCCGCGCCCCGGTGGGCGGGGCGCTGGGCCGCTGAGCGAGATCCCTCAGGCGCTGCGCGCCAGCCAGCGGCAGTAGCCGGCGACGCCCTCTTCCAGGCTCTGGAAATCGTCGCGGTAGCCCGCCTCGCGCAGCAGCTCCAGGTCGGCGCAGGTGTGGCTCTGGTAGCGCGCCCGCAGCGACTCGGGGAACTCGCGGTAGCCGAGCAGGCCGCTTTCCACCACCTGCTGCAGCGACAGGGGCGGCTGGTCGGCGTTGGCGCGGACGCTATTGATCACCGCCAGGGCGACCTCGTTGAAGGTCCGCGCCTGGCCGCTGCCGAGGTTGAAGATTCCCGAACGCTGCGGATGATCGAAGAAATGCAGGTTGACCCGCGCCACGTCCTCCACCGCGACGAAGTCGCGCAGGTGGCCGCCGGGCGGAAAGCCACCGTGTTCGCCGAACAGTTCGACCCGCCCGTCGCGGCGCAATTGCTGGTAGCAGTGGTAGGCCACCGAGGCCATCCGCCCCTTGTGTTCCTCGCGCGGCCCGTAGACGTTGAAGTAACGCAGGCCGACCACCTGGCTGCGCGCCTGCGGCAGCGCCCGGCGCACACGCTGGTCGAAGAGGAACTTGGAATAGCCGTAGACGTTCAGCGGCCGCTCGTACTGGCGCGCCTCGCGGAAGGTCCGGCCGGCGCCGTAGACCGCCGCCGACGAGGCGTAGAGGAACGGCACGCCGAGTTCCAGGCTGCTTTCCAGCAGGCGGCAACTGTAGCGGTAGTTGTTCTCCATCATGTAGCGGCCATTGCTTTCCAGGGTGCTGGCGCAGGCGCCCTGGTGGAACAGCGCGCGGACCGTGCCGAAGTCGCCGCGGGCGTAGCGCTCGAGGAAGTCGTTCTGGTCCAGGTAGTCGGCGATATCGGCGTCCGCCAGGTTGCGGAACTGCTCGCCGTCGGTGAGATCGTCCACCGCGATGATGTCGGTCTCGCCGCGCCGGTTCAGCGCCTGCAGCAGATTGCTGCCGATGAAGCCGGCGGCGCCGGTGACGATGATGCTCATGGGCACTCCCTTCGACAGGATGAATGCCCCCAGGCTATGCCTATGCGCCGTGCCGCCCGTTGACCTGCAACAAGCCATGGGCGGACGGCAGCGGTTCAGCGGGAAGGACGATCGTTGTGACCGAGGTCGCGTTGCGGGTCGATGCGGTCGCGAACCCGCTGTTTGAGCGCCTTGGCCTCGGGGAAGCCGCCGTCGGCCTTGCGTTCCCAGACCTGCACGCCGTCGCAGGTGATACGGAAGACGCCACCGGTTCCGGGCTCCAGGCAGACTTTTCCGAGATCGTCGGCGAAGGTGCTGAGCAGTTCCTGGGCCAGCCAGGCGGCACGCAGTAGCCACTGGCACTGGGTGCAATAGGTGATGACGATTTCGGGCTTGGCGGTGGGCATGTCGGCGGCTCAGGGGAAACGGTCGCGCCTATAATAGCCGCCTTTTCACCCGGCTCCGGATCGTTCTCATGCGCCGCCTGCTGCTCGTACTGCTGCTCCTGCTTCCCCTGTCCGCCCTCGCCACGGAGGCCCGGCCGAAGATCGGCCTGGTCCTCTCCGGAGGTGCCGCCCGTGGCCTGGCCCATATCGGCGTGCTCAAGGCCCTCGACGAACAGGGCATCCAGATCGACGCCATCGCCGGCACCAGCATGGGCGCGGTGGTCGGCGGCCTGTACGCCTCCGGCTACACCCCCGCCGAACTGGAGCGCATCGCCCTGGAGATGGACTGGCAGCAGGCACTGTCCGACGCACCGCCGCGCAAGGACGTGCCGTTCCGCCGCAAGCAGGACGACCGCGACTTCCTGGTCAAGCAGAAGATCAGCTTCCGCGACGACGGCACCCTCGGCCTGCCGCTGGGGGTGATCCAGGGCCAGAACCTGGCGATGGTGCTGGAAAGCCTGCTGGTGCACACCAGCGACAACCGCGACTTCGACAAGCTGGCGATCCCCTTCCGCGCCGTCTCCACCGATATCGCAACCGGCGAGAAAGTGGTGTTCCGCAAGGGCCACCTGCCCCAGGCGATCCGCGCCAGCATGTCCATCCCCGCCGTGTTCGCCCCGGTGGAGATCGACGGCAGGCTGCTGGTGGATGGCGGCATGGTCGACAACATCCCGGTGGACGTGGCGCGCGACATGGGCGTGGACGTGGTGATCGTGGTCGACATCGGCAACCCGCTGCGCGACCGCAAGGACCTGAGCACCGTGCTCGACGTGATGAACCAGTCGATCACCCTGATGACCCGGAAGAACTCCGAAGCCCAGCTGGCCACGCTCAAGCCCGGCGACGTGCTGATCCAGCCGCCGCTGTCCGGCTACGGCACCACCGACTTCGGCCGCGTGCCGCAACTGATCGACGCCGGCTACCGCGCCACCACGGTGCTCGCCGCGCGCCTCGCCGAGTTGCGCAAGCCGAAGGACCTCAACAGCGAAGCGCTCGACGTGGCGCGCACGCCGAACCAGCGCAAGCCGGTGATCGACGCGATCCGCGTGGAGAACAACTCGAAGGTCAGCGACGAGGTGATCCGCCACTACATCCGCCAGCCGCTCGGCACGCGCCTCGACCTCGGCCGCCTGCAGGACGACATGAGCACCCTCTACGGCCTCGACTACTTCGACCAGGTGCAGTACCGGGTGGTCAAGGAGAAGAAGCTCAACACCCTGGTGATCCACGCCACCGGCAAGAAAGGCGGCACCGACTTCCTTCGCCTGGGCCTCAACCTGTCCGACGACATGCGCGGCGAAAGCACCTTCAACCTCGGCGGCAGCTACCGCATGAACGGCCTCAACCGGCTCGGCGCCGAGTGGCTGACCCGGGTCCAGCTCGGCGACCGCCAGGAACTCTACAGCGAGTTCTACCAGCCGCTCGACGTCGGCTCGCGCTACTTCGTCGCGCCCTTCCTGTTCCACGAGGCACAGAACGTCGACGTCACCGAGGACAACGACCCGCTGCTGCGCTATCGCCTGGAGCGCTACGGCTACGGCCTCAACGTCGGCCGGCAGATCGCCAACAACGGCGAAATCCGCCTGGGCGCGGTGCAGGCCTACGGCAAGGCCGACGTGCGCATCGGCGACCCGAGCCTGCCGGACATCGACTTCACCGAGGGCTACTACGAACTGAAGTACTCGTTCGATACCGTCGACGACGTCAATTTCCCCCACGAGGGCGAGGAGATCGGCCTGACCATGCGCCGCTACGACAAGTCCCTCGGCTCGGACGACAGCTACCGGCAGTGGGACCTACGGCTGAACAAGGCGCTCAGCTTCGGCGCCGACACCTGGGTGTTCGGCGGCGGCTACGGGCGCACCCTGGACGACGCCGAGGTGGTCACCTCCAGCTTCACCCTCGGCGGCGCCCGCGAGCTGTCGGGCTTCCGCCGCGACGCGCTGTCCGGGCAGAACTACAGCCTGGGGCGGATCGTCTATTACCGGCGCCTCACCGAACGTTCCTTCCTGCCGCTGGACTTCCCGCTGTACCTGGGCGGCAGCATCGAGCGCGGACGCATCTGGAACAACGACAACGAATACGACAGCGGCTACATCAACGCCGCCAGCCTGATGATCGGCTTCGATACGCCGCTGGGGCCGCTGACCTTCAGCTACGGGATCAACGACGAGAACTTCAAGGCGTTCTACCTGAACCTCGGGCAGAACTTCTGAGCGGAGTTCAGGCGATCAGCGCCAGCAACTCGCGCGCCTCGGCCTTCTGCCACGGGTCGCCGTGCGCCACCACCAGGCGCAGGATGCGGCTGGCCTGGTCGAGATCGCCGCTGTCGATGCAGGCGCGGGCCCGGTCCAGGCTGGCCGAGGCCTCCTCCGGCGGCACCGTGGCCGGCTCCGGCTGGTCGAGTTCGAGGTGTTCGTACTCGGCGACATCCGGCAGTTCATGGAGATTGCTCTCGAACGCCAGGGGCTCCTCCTCCGCCGGTTCCGCCTTGCCGGCAGCGGCGCGGCGCGGCAGGTCGGGGTTGTCCAGGGGATTCTCCAGGGCGCCCCAGTCGAGATCGAGATCGAGGTTGAGGTCGCCGAAGCCGTCGGCGCCCGAGGTCGCATCCGGTTGCTGCGCGGCGGGCGGCTCGGCCAGCGGCAGGTCGCTCCAGTCGTCGTCCTTGGTTGTTGCCGCCGGCGTCTCGGTCGCCGGCATCTGTAGCAGCGCCGGGTAGCGTCCGCGCAACTCGTCGATGGCCTCCGGGTTGCCGCCACTGGCCAGGGTTTCCTCGGCCAGCGCGTCGAAGCCGGCCGCATCGCCCAGCTCAGCCAGCACCAGCAACAGCTTCATCCGCGCGCTCAGGCGCTGCGGCTGCTCGGCGAGTACCTGACGCAGCAGGTCGCGGGCCTGTCCGTAGCGACCGTAGGCGATATAGATGTCGGCGCCGTCCAGCTTGTCCGCCGCAGCCATGGCGGCGCGCGGAGCGGCGGCCGGAGCAGGCGGAGGAGACGGCGGCGGGCTGGAGGGAACGGCGACCGGCGGCCTGGCCTGTTCCTCGACCTTTGCCGGCGCCGGTGCGGCCGCCGGGGGGCGCGGCGCACGGCGCAGCGGCAGGTTCAGGGCAACCCGGCGCTTCGGTTCGACCGCCGGGACAGGAGTCTCTTCGCGGCGGCGACGCAACAGCAACACGCCGAGCAGGGCGAGGACCAGCAGCAGGACGATCATCCAGCGCCAGTGCTGCGAGTCCGTCGGCGTTTCAACCGGTTGCGCAACCGAAGGCGCGGCCGCGGCGGGCGGCGGCGCCGCGGGCCGCACCGCCTGGCGCCGGGCCAGTTGCTGTTGCAGTTCGGCGACCTGGCGATCGCGCTGCTGCAGTTGTTCCTGCAAGGCCTGCAACTGGCGTTGCAGATCGTCCATCCGCTGGCTCAGTTCCTCCCGTTGCCGGGCCAACGCCTCGGCCTCGGCATCCGCCTGGCGCTGCGCCTCGACGAGAGCCGCCGGAGCGTTTTCCACCACGGCGGCATCGGCTGGCGGCAGGACTTCCACGGCTGCCTCCTTCACGGCGCCGGGCGCGCCTCGCTCCGGCTGGTAGCCGGCCGGCAGGCGCAGGCGCGCGCCGGCCTTGAGCCGGTGCCGGTCGGCATTGACGAAGGCCTGCGGATTGAGCTGGTACAGGGCCTCCATGAGTTGCGCGCGATCGGCGTTGCCGGCACCACGCAGGCGTCCGCTGATGGCCCAGAGGTTGTCGCTGGGGCGAGTCAGGTAGTCGTCGCCCGGCTCCAGCAATGCCGGGTCTACGACGACCGCGGCACTGCGCGGCGCGGGCGCCGGCGCCGAGGATTGCCGCTGCGGCTCGATCCCGCTGCGCGCGGCCGGAAGCATGCGCGGCGTATAACCGAGCGGATCGAGCAGTACGGTGAATTCGCGGACGATGCGGCCGTTGGGGCGGGCCACCTCCACCAGGAAATTCAGGTAGGGCTCCTGCACCGGTCGGCTCGAGGACACATGGATGCGATTGCCAGCGCGCCCCTGGAGCACCGGACTGAAACGCAGCTCGTTGAGGAACTGCAAGCGTTCCACCCCGGCCGCGGCGAAGACGTCGGCGCCCGCCAGGCGGACCTCGATCTCGTCCACGCCGAGATCGCCGACGTCGAGCAGTTCGATATCCGCATCCAGCGGCTGGTTGAGCGCCGAATGCAGGGTGATGTCCCCCACTCCCAGGGCGCTCGCCTGGCCGGCCAACAGGCACGACCAGGCACACAGCATGACACGCAAGGCTTTACCGGGCATTCCGTTCTTTTCTCCGCACTTCGAGCACGCAGCCGGCCAGCGGTCGACTGCTACATCTATTTCACGTTAGCCCGAATTTCGCCCCGTACAGGGCTGAACGCACCACATGGCGCGAGACATGGCTTTTTGCCATCACTGAATAGAGGAATGCCGTGGAAACGGTCAAGATTTTTCGTCAGAAAACCGACGAAAACCTCTGTAGAGGGCTTTCGGACGAAAGCCCAGGAGGTGATGCCATAAAAATGGCGATTCTAGCGGAATTTCGTGACGCAGTGCTCAGCGCTTTTCCAGGTTCGCCAGGATTCGCAAGAGCACCTGCTGGCACAGCGCCTGCTCGGACTCGTCGATGCCGGTCAGTACGTCGTTGCGAACGCTGGCGGCGATGGCCTCGATATCGGCGATCAGCACATCGGCCTTGGGCGTCAGCACGATGTGCTTGGCCCGCCGGTCCTCCGCCACCGCCAGGCGCCGTACCAGGCCCTGGGACTCGAGGCCGTCGAGCAGCCGCGCCAGGGTCGGGCCTTCGACCCCGACCGATTGGGCCAACTCGCGCTGGGTGGGCGAATCGCGATGGCGCGCCAGATGCAACAACACCAACCAGCGCGCCTGGGACAGGCCGAGGTGACTGAGGCGGCGGTCGAGTTCAGCGCGCCAAGCACGGGAAGTCTGGGCTAGCAAGGTGCCGAAATAGTGCTTGTCTGTCTGAGCCATAGGAAAAAGGAGGTCCGATATTTCATTTGACTAATTATTAGTCGGCTAATAATGCCCGTCCAATTTCCCCCCGTACAATGACAAATTGTCGCACGATATGCCCAGGCCAGGCCCTGTCTACCACTTGGCGTACTGGTCCTCGACGAAGCCCCAGAGCCGCTCGATCCTCACCTCGGCACGACCTCGCGGACGCAGCACACCGCTGAAACAACCGAATATCTGCTTGAAGTTGCTCGCCAGCAGACCGAGGTTCAGCCGCTCCTGGTGCATGCCGTGGGCCTCGAAGCGCAGCTCTACCTGGCCATCGTATGAACGGATGGTCCAGGGCCGCAGCGGCTGGTCCCGGTCGAAGTCGAAGCGCACGCTGTCGACCTTCAGCAGTTCGCCGTCCAGCCAGTAGCAGTTCTCGGTGAAGCTGGTCTCGTTGACCCCGCACGACAGGTTCAGGCCGACCCGCAAGCCGTCCGCCTCGCCGGACAGGCAAGCCCAGTTCCAGAAGGTTTCCGGGCGCATGTAGCCCGCCGACCAGTCGTGATGGGCGAAGGCGTCCAGCGCCTGCAGGTCGTGGTCGCCGAGGGCGCTGCGCACGTCGCCGCGACAGCGCACGCCGGCCACCTTCTGCGCATAGACCCAGCCGTTCACCGCGGTCGGCGTACACAGGCACATCGGCTGGAAGCTCGGCGCCTCCTCGCTGAAGCAGGCGTCGATGCGGGTGCCATCGTCGAGTTCCACCAGCAGGCGTTTCTCCCGGGGAGCCGTACGGTTCTCCAGGCGTAGCAGGTTGCGCCCCTGGCGCAGTTCGCAGACGCCGTCGTCCGGGGTCTGGGAAAACCGGGTTCCGAACCCCAGCGGCAGCTTGAAGCGCCGCTCCAGCATGCGTCCGCTGGAAGGCTGGTAGAGGTAGACGAAGCCGACGCCAAGCAAGCTCAGCTGGGCCAGGGCGCAGCCGCCGATCAGCTCCGGGCTGATCAGGCCGAAGTACTGGAACTGATGGAAGCGTCGCCATTTGCCCAGGGCCCCCACGCGCCGGCCCATCGGCGAACGGAAGTCGAAATCGCGGTAATTGATGTGCTGCGGGGCACTCGGAAAGATGCCGTAGTGCGGTTGGCCGTTGGCCTGGATCAAGCGCTGCATGGGGTCCGTCCGGAAGTCGTCTCGCGGCGGGGCCGGCAGCTCTGCGAAGAGCGGCCGTGCCTGCCATTTTTTCCTGTCGAACCTAGCATTCGCCGCTTCGTCCCGCAGTCACCGGCGGCGCCAGCCACAGGGACAAAATCGGCCATGGACTCAGGCCACCACCTGGTTGCGGCCGAACGCCTTGGCTTCGTAAAGCGCGCGATCGGCATGCTCGTAGAGATCGTAGAGGCGCTTCAGGTCGTTGCCCGGGGTCGGCCACAGGCAGGACACGCCGACCGACAGGGTCACTTCGCGCGCCGTGTCCGACGCCTCGTGCTCCATGCGCAGCGCCTGCACCTGCGCGCGCAGCGCTTCCGCGCGCAGCCTCGCCTCATGCTCGTTGGCGCCGTACAGCAACAGGGCGAACTCCTCGCCGCCCAGGCGCACCGCCATGTCCAGCGGACGCCTGGCATTCGCCTCGAACACCGCGCCGATACGCTGCAGGACCGCATCGCCGGCCTGGTGGCCGTAGCGGTCGTTATAGGCCTTGAAATGGTCGACATCGCAAAGCAGCAGCGCCAGGGTCTTCTGTTCGCGCTGGGCCTGGCGCCAGAGGCGGTCGAGGTGCTGGTTGAAGCTGCGCCGGTTGTGCAGGCCGGTCAGGCTGTCGTGATCCGCCATCACCCGCAGCAGACGGCTGATGAGGAAATGCTCGCGCGACTTGAACTCCAGCAGGTAGCAGCCGACCGCGCCGATCAGGTTGCCGAACAGCAGGAACAACAGGTTGTAGCCCAGCGGTTCCTGGGCCCCCGCCCACCACTCGAAGCCCAGGTAGGCGAGCAGCACGACCAGCGCGCAGCTCAATGCCTGCGACAGACGCAGGCCGGCGAGGAAATAGGCGGCGAAACTGACCAGCAGCAGGCCTTCGTAGGGATAACCGGGATCGGCCCGGTGCGCCAGGCCGACCACCGCCGCCGCACCGACGCCAAGGGCGAGGACGCAGGCGATGCTCAGCGGCACCATCAGCTGGATGTGCCGGCGCAGCATGATCAGGCAGCCGCAGACCAGCAGCAGGACCAGCACGCCGAAGCGCACCGCCAGCACGCCCCACAGCGGGGGGCCAGCGAGGATCAGCAGGTCGATGCCGATGAACGCCAGCCAGACGAGCATGCCGACGCTGAGGGCGATGCGTTTCAGCGCGAAGCTGTCCTCCAGCATGTAGCGCCGGTAGTCACGCTCCAGTTCGGGAAGGAAACGCAGGCCGCGGAAACCGCGGTTCAATTGGTCCGCATAGAGGTTGGAACGGGAGTCGTCCAACCGGTCCTTCTGTGTCACGCACACCTCTTCTCTTGGAGGGCTTGGCGTCACAGTAGACGCTTGCGAAGGACGTCACAAGATTGGCGTCAGAAAATACCGGCAAATGGCCATATCACGACTCCAGTTCCACCTGCAGGGCGGCGCGCACGCAGTGCAGCACGCCACTCGGCACCCGCTTGCCGAAACGCTCCTCCAGCGCCGCCACCGGCGGCAGTTCGCCGTCTTCCTCGAGGAAGGCGTCCTGGATTTCGCCGAGGAGTTCCTCGGGCAGATCCAGCGCCTGCTCCAGGCTCACCTGCTGACCGGCGATGGCCTCGGCGAGCATCGCGTAGACGTTCTTCTCGCTGCAATTGAGCTGGCGGGCTATCTGCGCCGGGGTCATCCCCGCACAGGCCAGGCTGGCCAATTCGTGGCGCAGGTCCTGCGGCGGCGCGGCGGGCGCCGCCGGCGAGTCGGTGAGGACATCGAGGAAGGCCTGGCCGTAGCGCTCCAGCTTGCGCGCGCCGACCCCGCTGACCTGGGCCATGTCGGATAGCGAGCGCGGCTGGCTGCGGAGCATTTCCAGCAAGGTGGCGTCGGGGAAGATCACATAGGGCGGCACCGAATGCTCTTCGGCCAGCTTGCGCCGCAGCGCGCGCAGGGCCTCCCACATTTCCCGCTCTTCGCTGCGCACCAATTGGCTGGCGGTGCTGGCGCCGCCGCTGGAGGAGCCCTTGGCGCGCTGTGGCTTGAGGTCGCGGCGCAGCTCCAGCCGCACCTCGCCCCGCAGCAGCGGACGACAGGCCTCGGTCAGGCGCAGGCCGCCGAAGCCGTCCAGGTCGACGTCGGCCAGGCCGCGCGCGACCAACTGGCGAAACAGGGTCCGCCACTCGTCTTCGCCGCGCCCCTTGCCGATCCCGAACACCGCCAGGTGCTGGTGGCCGAGACTGCGGATCTTCTCGGTCTCGCGGCCGAGCAGGATATCCACCAGATGGCCGACGCCGTAGCGCTGGCCGCTGCGGTAGATCGCCGACAGCGCCTGGCGCGCGGATTCGGTGGCATCCCAGGTTTCCACGCCGTCCACGCAGTTGTCGCAATGCCCGCAGGGCTGCGGCATCTCCTCGTCGAAATAGGCCAGCAGCGCCTGGCGCCGGCAGCGGGTTTCCTCGCAGAGCGCCAGCATGGCTTCCAGCTTGTGCCGCTCGACGCGCTTGTGCCGCTCGTCGCCCTCGGAACTCTGCATCATCTGCCGCAGCAGCAGGACGTCCTGCAGACCGTAGGCCATCCAGGCGTCGGCCGGCAGGCCATCGCGGCCGGCGCGGCCGGTTTCCTGGTAATAGGCCTCGAGGCTCTTGGGCAGGTCGAGGTGGGCGACGAATCGCACGTTGGGCTTGTCGATGCCCATGCCGAAGGCGATGGTCGCCACCATGATCAAGCCTTCCTCGTTGAGGAAGCGCTTCTGGTGGTGGGCACGCAGTTCGTTGGACAGTCCGGCGTGATACGGCAGCGCGGGGAAGCCCTGGTTGCCGAGGAATTCCGCGACCTCCTCGACCTTCTTCCGCGACAGGCAGTAGACGATGCCGGCATCGCCGCGCCGCTCAGAGAGGAAGCCGAGCAACTGCTTGCGCGGCTGCTCCTTGGGCACGATGCGGTAGAAGATGTTCGGCCGGTCGAAGCTGGAGAGGAACTGCTCGGCGTTCTGCAGGTGCAGGCGCTGGATCATCTCCTCGCGGGTACGCATGTCCGCGGTGGCGGTCAGGGCGATCCGCGGCACCTGCGGGAACAGCTCGGCAAGCTGGCCGAGCTGCAGGTATTCGGGACGGAAGTCATGGCCCCATTGCGACACGCAGTGCGCTTCGTCGATGGCGAACAGGCCGACCGGCAGTCGTTGCAGGAAGGCCAGCATGCGCGGCTGGACCAACCGTTCCGGTGCCAGGTAGAGCAGCTTGATCTCGCCGCGCTGCAGGCGCTCGGCGATGTCCCGCTGCTGCTCGGGGTTGAGGGTGGAGTTCAGCGCCACCGCCGGCACGCCGAGTTCGTCCAGGGTGGCGACCTGGTCCTCCATCAGCGCGATCAGCGGCGACACCACCACCGTCAGGCCTTCGCGCAGCAGCGCCGGGACCTGGAAACACAGGGACTTGCCACCGCCGGTGGGCATCAGTACCAGCGCATCGCCACCCTCGGCCACCCGCTCGATGATCCGTGCCTGGTTGCCACGGAAGGCGTCGTAACCGAAAACGTCTTTGAGGATGCGTAGGGCTTGCTCGCGCATGAAGGACTCCAAATCGAGCGGCGCATTATACGCCAGGGAGGCTCGATCGGGCCGGTACCTTGTCGCCGGAAAGGACGAAAACCTCAGCGATAGCGCTGACGTTCCTGTTTGAAAAGGATGCGGACGATGGCGAATTCGCGCTCCATCTGTTCGATCAGCGCCGGCGCCCGTTGCAGCTCGCCGCGCCTGGCGCTTTCTTCCAGCTCCTTGCAGTAGCCGGCGAGGAGTACCGCGCCCATGTTGCTGCTGCCTCCCTTGAAGCTGTGCGCGGTATGCCGCAAAGCCTGGGCATCGCCGGCCTGGAGGGCGGCATGCAGGCTGCGCAGGCGCTCCTCGGAGTCGAGCACGAAGGTATCCAGCAGGACCGGATATTCGTCCTCCATGACCTCCTGCAACGAAGCCAGAACACGATCATCGAGATGCGGCGCGGACATTCGATCGCTCCCTGAAGTCGACTTCCGATGCCCTACCCATTAGGAGCACCGCGACGAAAGCGCGATTATGCCTGAGGCGACCAGAAAAACTCCACGGACACCACCTTTCCGTCGGCCGACCACTGGCAACGATCGGACAATTCGCGGATCAGGCGCAAACCCCTGCCGCAGAGGCGTTCCTGACGCTCCACGGCATTCAGCGCGCGCTCCACGTCGAAACCTTCGCCGCTGTCCTCGACCCGCACCAGCAGACGCCCCCCCGCGCCATGCGGCGCCAGGTCCAGGTGCAGCCGCACGTAGCCGTCGCGCAAGGCCTGCAGGCGGCTGACCCGCTCCTGGTAATAGCGGGCGAATCCCGCCGCGTCGCTCTTCATCGTCGAATCGAGGCCGATGACGCCATGTTCCAGGGCGTTCGAATAGAGTTCGGCGAGTACCGTATACAGCGCACCGCCGCGCGCGCGCAGGTCGTGGACCTCGAGCAGCAGTTGCAGCACATGGGGCAGCGGGTTGAAATGCTTGAGGGTTTCGGCGCGGAATTCGAAGCTCACCGACCAGTCCAGCGGACTGCTCACGCCGCTATCGGAAAACGCCAGCGGCGGGCATTGCAGGCCGCTATCCGGCTGCAGCCGCACTTCGAGCATGCTCACGTCGTCCTGCACCGCGCCGCGGAACTGAGCCAGGCTGCGCTGGATCTCGTCGAACAGCGCGGACGGCTGGCGATTGCGCTCGAACAGCTGGAGCAGCCGCGCCTCGCCGAACATCTCGCCAGCCTTGTTGCTGGCCTCGAGGACACCGTCGGAAAACAGGAATATCCGATCTTCGATATCCAGCGGATAGGTTTCGCAACGGTCGCTGAACGCCGCCGGCTCGAGGATTCCCAGCGGCAGGTGGCGGGACACCAGGGCGACCCGCTCGCCGCTGGCGGCGCGCAGCAGGTAGCCGTCCGGCAAGCCGCCGTTCCAGACCTCCACCAGTTCGCGCTGGAAGCTCAGGTTGAGCAAGGTGGCGCAGCAGAACACGCCGACCGGCAGGATGCGCTTCAGCTTGGCGTTCATCTCGCGAAGGATGTCGGCCATCGGATAGCCCTTGGCGGTCATCCCGTAGAACACCTCGGCCAGCGGCATCGCGCCGATCGCCGCCGGCAGGCCGTGGCCGGTGAAGTCGCCGAGCAGCACGTGCATGCCGCCGGACGGCTTGTAGGCGGCCAGCAGCAGGTCGCCGTTGAACAGCGCGAGGGGCGATTGCAGGTAGCGCACGTTGCTGGCGTTCAGGCAGCCGGAATGGGCCACCTTGTCGAACACCGCCTTGGCCACCCGCTGTTCGTTGAGCAGGTGCTCGTTGTGCCGGACGATCAGGTCGCGCTGCTCCAGCACCGTTCGTTGCAGCAGGTGCAGGCGTCCCATGGCGTTGATCTTGGCTTCGAGGATCACCCGGTTGTACGGCTTGGAGAGGAAGTCGTCGCCGCCCGCCTCCAGGCTCTGCACCAGCGCCTCGGTTTCGCTGAGGGAGGTGAGGAAGATGATCGGCACCAACTCCTCGCCGGCCTGCTGCTTGATCCGCCGGGCCGCCTCGAAGCCATCCATCACCGGCATCATCACGTCCATCAGGACCAGTTGCGGCCGCTCGGTCTCGAACAGCGCCACCGCCTCCAGGCCGTTGCCGGCGGTCAGCACGCGATGCCCCTGGCGGCTGACGATGGTCGACAGCAGCAGGCGGTCGGCCGCGTTGTCCTCGGCGATGAGAATCGTCAGGCTCTCGATCCGCGCCGCCGGGGGATTCATCTCAGCTGATCTTGAACAACTGCTCGAAGTTGGAGATGGCGAGGATCTTGCGCACTTCCGGGCTGCAGTTCGCCAGGCTGATCTGCGCGTTCTCGCCGCCGGCGTGGTCGCGCAGCAGCAGGAGCATGCCAAGGGCCGAGCTGTCCAGGTAGGTGGCGTTGCGCAGGTCGACGACATAGCGTCGCGGAGTGATCGCGACGCGCTCGTAAGCGTCGCGGAAGTCCTGATGGGCCCCGAAGTCGAAGCGCCCCTGGATCTGGATGGTCAACTCTTGCCCATCGGCCGAGGGCAGCGCAGTGATGGCCATGGAAGTCTCCTGGTAGGCGTGGCGGATCGAGGGAACGCTTGAATCATGTAAGCAGTTCCCCGGCAAAGCGGCAACTTGCCAGATCACCTGACTATCAGAAATATCTGTCAATACAACTAGATCGCGCAGTCCTAAACTGCCCCGCTCCGAGCCAGCCGTCCTGTGCCGAGCGGGCTGCGACGGCGCCGCCGCGCGTGGCGCTCGGAGCCTGGGCAGTGGGCGAAAGTCTCGTCCCACCTGCCCGTCCCAAGCGGACCCGCGCCAGGCTGCCAGGTCACCCCCGGCGCAACCTGGCGCGGGTCCGCTTCCTTGCGCTACTTGGCCCGGTAGATGATGCCCGGGCTGCACTGCACCATCTGGTAGTGGTCGGGCAGGTTGTTCAACGCCTCCGAGGCGCCGAGGAACAGGTAGCCGCCAGGCTTGAGCGTGCCATGGATGCGCAGCAGGATGTCGCGCTTCACCTCGGCGGAGAAATAGATCAGCACGTTGCGGCAGAACACCATGTCGAACTTGCCGAGGCTGGCGTAGCTGTCCAGCAGGTTCAGGGCGCGGAACTCGACGCGGCTGCGGATCGCCGGCTTGACCGCCCAGCGCCCCGGCCCCTTGGCGTCGAAATAGCGTTGCAGACGCTCCGGGGACAGGCCGCGGCCCATCGCCAGGGTGTCGTATTCACCGGCCTTGGCGGCGGTGAGCATCGACCCCGACAGGTCGGTGGCGACGATCTGCACGCCCGCCTTCAACTGCCCCAGGTTGGTCTTCTCGAACTCGTCGATGGCCATCGACAGCGAGTACGGCTCCTGGCCTGACGAACAGGCCGCCGACCAGATCCGCAGGCGCTGCCCGCCGTTGGCCTTGATCAGTTCGGGAAGAACCCGCTGCTTGAGCACCTCGAACGGGTAGGTATCGCGAAACCACAGGGTCTCGTTGGTGGTCATCGCGTCCACCACCATCTCGCGCAGGCCGCCGCGCTGGGTCTGGATGCGCTGCACCAGCTCTCCCAGGCTCTTGATGCCCTGCTGCTCCATCAGCTTGTTCAGCCGGCTCGAGACCAGGTACTGCTTGTTGCTGCCCAGCACAATGCCGCAGGTCTTCTCGAGGAAGACCCTGAACAACTCGAAATCCGCATTAGCTGCCGACACGCATAAGCCTCTTCGCCCTGGGCGACCGGAACGCAGCCGGTCGCCCGTATTCACATTGTTGTCGAGGGCCGATCGCTCAGCCCGCGTCCACCGCCTTGATCCGCTCCACCACCCGCGCCGCCAGATCGTCCGGACGGAACTTGGCGAGGAAGTCGTCCGCACCGACCTTCTTCACCATCGCCTGGTTGAAGACCCCGGACAACGAAGTATGCAAGAGAATGTGCAGTTTCTGCAGGCGGGGATCGCTACGGATTTCCGCCGTCAGGGTATAACCGTCCATTTCCGGCATTTCGATGTCGGAGATCAGCATCAGCAACTCGTCTTCCGGACGCCGTCCCTCGGCGAGCATGTTCTGCAGGTACTCCAGGGCCTGGCGCCCGTCGTTGAGCGCGGTCATTTCCACGCCGACCGCCTCCAGGCAACGGGTCACCTGCTTGCGCGCCACCGACGAATCGTCCACCACCAGCACCCGCTTGGTCACCGCGCGGCTCTGGGTCTCGGCGTCCACCACGCCGTGGGACACTTCCTCGGACGTCGGTGCGACCTCCGCGAGCACTTTTTCCACGTCGATGATTTCCACCAACTGCTTGTCCACCCGGGTCACCGCGGTCAGGTAATGCTCGCGGCCGGCGCCCTTGGGTGGCGGATGGATCTCTTCCCAGTTCATGTTGACGATGCGCTCCACCGAGCGCACCAGGAAACCCTGCACCTTGGTGTTGTACTCGGTGATGATCGCGAAGCTGTTGGTCAGGTCCTGCAACCCGCGGCGGCCGGTGGCCAGCGCCAGGTCGAGGATCGGAATGGTGCCTCCGCGGATGTTCGCCACCCCGCGCACCACCGGGCTGGACTTGGGCATCACCGTCAGGCGCGGGCACTGCAACACCTCTTTCACCTTGAACACGTTGATGCCGTAGAGCTGGTTACCGTCCAGACGGAACAGAAGCAGCTCCAGACGGTTCTGTCCGACCAACTGCGTGCGCTGGTTGACTGAATCCAAAACACCGGCCATTGGCGCTCCCCTCAGACGGTCGTACCGGACTCCGGCACGACCATTGCTTAACCCGTTGCATGAAACAGGCAACGACAGTTTTTCGACGAATAATGGCCCGTAGCCATACTTCTCTACGGTTTTTACCCGTTTTGCTCGGGCTCGGCTACCTGTGCGCGGCTAACAACAGCCAGGCCCAGGGTTTTACCGCTCCCGAGGTACTTATCGGCTCCACCCAGGGGTTTCTTGAATTCAAGGTAGAAGAATATCTGCAGAATAGCGGACTCGACGGGCGCTACCAGATTCAGGTCAATCGCGTCGACCCGCGCTTGCGCCTGGCCGAATGCGACAGGGACTTGACGCTCAGCCAGGAAAGTCCGGCACAACCGATCGGCAGGGTCACCGTGCGCATCGGTTGCGAAGGCAGTGCGCCCTGGACCATCTTCATGCCGGCCCAGGTGAAACTGTTCCGCCAGGTAGTGGTCGCGGTGCAGCCACTCAAGCGCGCGCACGTGCTGGAGGATGCCGACATCGCCCTGGTCGAGCGCGACGTCGGCCTGCTGACCCAGGGCTACCTGACCGATCCGGCCCGCGTCGTCGGGCAGAAGCTGCGCCGACCGGTGGTCAACGACCAGGTGCTGGCGCCGGTCTTCCTCGAGCAGGCCGAGGCCGTGCGCAAGGGCGACCAGGTGGTGATCCTCGCGCGCACCGCCACCATCAACGTCAAGATGCCCGGCGAGGCGCTGTCCGATGGCGCCCCGGGCCAGCAGATCCGCGTGCGCAACCTGCGCTCGCAGCGGATAATCAAGGCCCGCGTGATAGAACCCGGCACGGTCGAGGTGAATATGTAGAGGGAAAGCCGTGGCCGGTAGCGCTGGCGCTACCCCGGCGGGTTTCTCTAAACTGGGAAACGACGCACGAAAATAAGTCCTAAAGTTTTTCAAGCCTTCGCCGAAAAGCTAGGCAAGCGTCCAATACCTTCGAGGTTTACAACCATGGTCATCGACTTCAACCGGCTGAATCCCGGCAGCACGCCAGCCACCACCGGCCGTACCGGCAGCACCGCCGCGGGGCGTCCCGACGCCACTGGCGCCGACAAGGCAGGCCAGGCCGCGACTTCCGCTCCGAAGAGCGGCGAGTCGGTGCAGATCAGCGAAACCGCCCAGAACATGCAGAAAGTCACGGACCAGCTGCAGACCCTGCCGGTGGTCGACAACGATAAGGTTGCCCGGATCAAGCAAGCGATCGCCGATGGCACTTATCAGGTCGACAGCGAGCGTGTTGCCAGCAAGCTGCTCGACTTCGAATCCCAGCGCTGACCTCGAAGGACGCGCTGGAGGACATTGGACGCCGAATGAACTCCCGAGCCCGAGATGCCTGACTCCCCTACCCTGCTCGATCTGTTCGCCGAGGATATCGGCCACGCCAGCCAACTCCTGCAGTTGGTCGACGAAGAATTCCAGGCCCTGGAACGGCGCGAACTGCCGGTCCTGCAACAGCTTCTCGGGGCCAAGCAGCCACTGATGCAGCAACTGGAGCGAAATGGCCGGGCCCGCGCGGAAATCCTCCGCGAAGCCGGCGTTTCCCTCGACCGCGAAGGCCTTGCCCGCTACGCCCGCGAGCGTGCGGATGGCGCCGAGCTGCTGGCGCGCGGCGACGAACTGGGCGAACTGCTGGAGCGTTGCCAGCAGGCCAACCTGCGCAACGGGCGGATCATCCGCGCCAACCAGGCTTCCACCGGCAGCCTGCTGAACATCCTCCGCGGCCAGGACGCCCCGAGCCTGTACGACAGCCGCGGCGGCACCGCCTCGAGCAGCCGGCAACGCCCGCTCAGCCAGGCCTGAACCCGACCAGCACACGTATCAAGGCACAGTGCTATCATTGAGGCATTCGTGCCCCAGGAGAGCATTGAAGGTGCCCAACCCGTTCGTCGAAGAAGCGGGGCCGCAACCCCCAAAGGTGCTCAAGGCCCCCGTGGAAATCCAGGCCAACCTGCGCCTGCTGCAGGATAGCCGCGACTCCCTGCTGATCACCTTTGCCGATCGCAACCAGCGCTTCCAGAGCTTCCTGGTGGACATCGACCGCGACCGCGGGATGGTCGCGCTGGACGAACTCATCCCCAACACCGGCGAACGTTTCCTGCAGAACGGCGAGGCGTTTCGCGTCGAAGCCTTCCACGAAGGCGTGCGTATCGCCTGGGAATGCGAGCGCCCGGTGCAGTTCGGCGAACACGACGGCGTCCCCTGCTACTGGGCCGCCCTTCCCGCCGAAGTGCTCTACCACCAGCGCCGCAACGCCTACCGCGCCAGCATCAAGCAGAGCCAGCCGATCGCCGCGGAAATCGCCGGGGAAAAACTCCGCGCGCCGCTGAGCGGACAACTGCTGGATATCTCCGCCACCGGCGCCAAGCTGCGCTTCGCCGGCAATGTCGCCGAACGCCTGCATCCCGGCGAGATCTACGAAGACTTCAGCGCCCAGTTGCCACAGGGCGCGATCAGCAGCGCGATCGAACTGCGTCACGTGCGCTTCGACGAAAAGCTCGACGCGACCTTCGCCGGCGTCCGCTTCAGCGAGATGAGCGGCCTCGCCCAGCGCCAGGTGGATCGCTTCGTCTACCAGTTGCAACGCGAAGCCCGGCGCTTCGAGAAAGACGAACTGTTCTGAGTCTCACAGGACCACTCCCAGCGCCGCCAGGCGCGGCAGGTCCTCGGGACGGTCGACGTCCCAGAGCGCCGGCAACAGGTGATGCTCCCAGCCCAGTTGCCGGAGACGCTCGCAGGTCAGCGCCAGCAGGCGGTCTCCGCCCCAGGGCATCGACTCGAACAACAGCGGGTCGACCCGGGTCAGGCCGAGCAGCGCGTAGCCGCCCCGCTCCACCGGCCCCAGCACCGCCTGGTGGCGGCCCAGGGCGGTGCAGGCCGCTTCCAGGTAGTCGCCGTCCAGCACCGGGCAGTCGTGGCGAATCAGCAGTACCGCCTCGCTTTCCGCCAACCCCAGCGCCGCGATACGCCGCATGCGCTCGCCGGGATCGCCGGCCGGCTGGCTCATCAGGCTCCAGCCCAATGCCATAGCCAGCGTCTGCAGATCGCTGTCCAGATCGTCGTCGAACCAGAGGATGCGGGCACTGAAACCGCGATCGGGCAGGCGCAGGGCGCGTTCCAGCAATACCCGCTGCAAGCGTCCCGCGCTCTCCTCGCCGATGGCCTGGGCGATCTTCGGCCGCCGCTGCCCTGGCGGCAGGTTGCGCACCATCAGGTGAAGGGAAAGCGTCGGACTCATCGCAACCTCTCCTGCCTATCGGCTCCCGCGGCGAGCGGAATTCAGTTCTGCATCGCGCCGTCGGCCTGCGGCGCGTCGGGCTCGCCATCGACCATCTGTTCCTGCACCGCCTGTTCGTCTACCCGCGGATCGAGCGCCGCGACCAGCGGGGAGCTGGTCATGTTGTCCGGGGTCGGCACGTGGTGCAGCGGCGCGTCGTCGACCCGGTGCAGGCCGCTGACCTTCTCCGGATGGACCCGCCAGACCAGGATCAGCGCGCAGGCGCTGACGAACGCATATAGCATGTTAGCGCCAAACAGCCGCATCAGCGCGCCGGCCGCCAGCGGCCCGATGCAGGCGCCGACGCCGAAGGTCACCAGCAGCATGGCCGTTAGCGAAACCCGTCGCTCGGTCTCCACATGGTCGTTGGAAAAGGCCACTGCCAGCGGATAGAGGGTGAACTGCAACATGCTCGCGGCGATTCCCAGGGCCAGCAGCAACGCCAGTGGCATCTGTTGCAACAATGCCAGCGGCAAGGCGAACAGGCACAGCAGGATGGCGCAGGCGCGGATCAGCCAGGCGCGGTCGCGACGGTCGGACAGCCAGCCGAGCGGCCACTGCACCAGCAGCCCGGCGAAGATGCAGGCGCCCATGTACAGGCCGACCTCCTCGTTGGGCAACCCCAACTGGTTGGCGTACAGCGGCGCCAGGCCATAGAAGGAGCCGACCACCAGCCCCGAGACCAATACGGTGGTCAGCGACTGCGGCACCCGGCGGATGAAGAAACGTGGTTCGAGCGGCGCCGGGCGCAGCGCCGCGGGGTGGATCTTGTGGGTCAGGGCCAGCGGCACCAGGCACAGGGCGAAACAGAAGGCCACCAGCATCAGCAATTCCGGCCCCAGTTGCGGATGCGCCACCAGGATCATCTGGCCGAGCACCAGGCCCAGGTAGGAAGCCGCCATGTAGCCGCCGAACACCGCGCCGCGCTGGCTGGCATCGGCCTGCTCGTTGAGCCAGCTCTCGATCACCATGTACTGGCACATCAGGCCCAGGCCCATCACCATGCGCAAGGCGATCCACGCCGGCAGCCAGGGCAGCAGGCCATGGCCGAGGACCGCGGCGGTGACCACCCCGGCGCAGGCGACGTAGGCGCGGATGTGGCCGACCCGGGCGATCAGCCGGTGACCGACCTTGCCGCCCAGCACCAGGCCGAAGTAGTTGGCTGCCATCAGCGCGCCGACCCACAGGCCGTCGACCTTGTCCGCCGCCAGGCGCAGCGCCAGGTAGGTGCTGAGCAGGCCGGAGCCGGTGAGCATCAGCAGGGTAGCGAAATAGAGAGCGCGAAAAGAGAAGAAAATCCGCCGCATCGGACCTCCGGTCCCGTACAAGGGAGCCGGCGCCGCTCGCGGACTGCCCGGCTCGCACAGCGTTGGAGTCCCGGGGAGGCCCCGGGACAGGACGCGGGATGCCGAAGCCGGCACCCGACACCACGACCCTGCCGCCGCGAGGCGGCAGGGGGTGACACAGGGCTAGGAAAGTACCACGGTGGATCAGGCCTGGGCTGCCAGGACACGACGCTCCCAGGGGCTGATCTCGTCGAAGAAGCTGGTCAGTTCCATGCTCTTGGTCGCCACGTAGCCTTCGACGAACTCGCTGCCGAACAGTTCGCGCGCCAGCGCGCTGCCTTTCAGGCGCCGCAGGGCATCGTACATGGTGCAGGGCAGGGTCAGTTCCTCCGGTACCTCGAACTCGCCCTGGATCGCCGGGCTCGGCTCCAGTTCGTGCTCCAGGCCGTAGAGACCGGCGGCCAGGCTGGCGGCGATGGCCAGGTAAGGGTTGGCGTCGGCGCCCGGCAGGCGATTCTCGACGCGCCGCGCGGAGGCTCCGCTGGCCGGGATGCGCAGGCCGGCGGCGCGGTTGTCGTGGGACCAGCAGGCGTTGTTCGGCGATGCGTAGGGATGGCAGAGGCGCTGGAAGGAGTTCACGTGCGGCGCGAAGAAGGGCGTGAAGTCCGCCAGGCAGGCCTGCTGGCCGCCGATGAAGTGGCGGAACGCGGCGGAAGGCTCGCCATCGGCTTCGCTGAAGATGTTTCGCCCGCCGTCCAGTTCGACGATGCTCTGGTGGATGTGCATCGAGCTGCCCGGCGTCTTCGCCAGCGGCTTGGCCATGCACACCACGATCAGGCCGTGCTTGAGCGCGACCTCCTTGAGCAGGTGCTTGAACAGGAAGGTCTGGTCGGCCAGCAGGACCGGGTCGCCATGCAGGAAGTTGATCTCGAACTGGCTGGTGCCCATCTCGTGCATGAAGGTGTCGCGCACCAGGCCCAGCGCATCCATGCAGCGGTAGACGTCCTCGAAGAACGGCCGCAGGCCGTTGTTGGAAGACACGCTGAAGGCCGAATAGCCCAGCTCACGCCGGCCATCCGGCCCCAGCGGGGCCTGGAACGGCTCGTTGGGATCGGTGTTCGGGGCGAAGACGAAGAACTCCAGTTCGGTGGCCACCACCGGTTGCCAGCCGTGGGCGGCGTAGCGCGCCACCACCTGCTTGAGCAGGCCGCGGGTGGACAACCCGGACGGCGTGCCATCCAGTTCCTGCGCGTCGCAGATGGCGAAGGCGCGCGGAGTGTTGCTCCAGGGCAGGCGATGGACCTGGGTCGGCTCGGCGACCAGCGCCAGGTCGCCATCGTCGCTGCCATAGAAGCGCGCCGGCGGGTAGCCGCCCATGATGCATTGCAGCAGTACGCCACGGGCGAGCTGCAGGCGCCGGCCGCTGAGGAAGCCCTCGCCGGTCATCACCTTGCCGCGCGGCACCCCGTTGAGGTCGGGGGTGACGCATTCGATTTCTTCAACTCCAGCCAGCCGTTCGGCGAGTGAGCCTTGGCCTTCGATAGTCATGACTTCTTATCCTTGTTGGTATCGCGGATGCCGCACCGGGCGGCGGCCGCGTACAAAATACGCATCGCTTGTTCAAGATATCAAGCATGCGGCACATTCTCGCGTGTACAAAGCCTTTCGCCGCAGAGGCGTTCTGCCTTGCCTGCCGGGTACGAGGAAAAACGCCGGCCAGGCGTATATCCTCTGTGCCTTCGCCGCCCTACCCGCCACAGGAGTACTGCCGTTGATTCTCGGAACACCCAAGGCCGACTGGCTCGCCGAATTCCCGCGCCTGGCCGACCTGATCGCCCTGCGCCCGAGCGAGTGGTTCAACCCGGCCATCGCGCCGAGCGCCGAAGCCCTGGCCGACGTCGGCCTCGGCGCCGCCGACGTGGCCGACGCCAGCGCCCGCCTGCAGCGCTTCGCCCCGCTGATCGCCCGGTTGTTTCCGGAAACCGCCGCCAGCGGCGGCATCATCGAGTCCGACCTGGTCGAGGTCGCCGCCTTCCACGATGCCCTGCGCCAGCATTACGCCGCCGAACTGCCCGGCCGGCTCTGGCTGAAACGCGATAGCCACCTGCCGATCTCCGGCTCGATCAAGGCCCGCGGCGGCATCTATGAAGTGCTCGCCCATGCCGAGCGCCTGGCCCTGGAGCACGGCCTGGTCGGCCTCGACGACGACTACTCGCGGCTGGCCGAGGCGGATTGCCGGGCATTCTTCGCCCGCCACCGGATAGCCGTGGGCTCCACCGGCAACCTGGGCCTTTCCATCGGCATCATCGGCGCCGTGCTGGGCTTCCAGGCCAGCGTGCACATGTCCGCCGACGCCCGCCAGTGGAAGAAGGACAAGCTGCGCGCCCACGGCGTGACGGTGGTGGAGTACGCCTCCGACTACAGTGTCGCGGTGGAACAGGGCCGCCGCGAAGCGGCCGGCGATCCCTACACCCACTTCGTCGACGACGAAAACTCCCGCGACCTGTTCCTCGGCTATGCCGTCGCCGCCGAGCGACTGCGCGGCCAGCTGGACGCCGCCGGCATCCGCGTCGACAGCGAGCACCCGCTGTTCGTCCACCTGCCCTGCGGGGTCGGCGGCGGTCCCGGCGGGGTGGCCTTCGGCCTCAAGCTGGCGTTCGGCGACGCGGTGCACTGCCTGTTCGCCGAGCCGACCCATTCGCCGTGCATGTTCCTCGGCGTCTATACCGGCCGCCACGAGCAGGTTTCGGTGCAGGACTTCGGCATCGACAACCGCACCGCCGCCGATGGCCTGGCGGTGGGGCGTCCGTCGGGTTTCGTCGGCCGCGCCATGCAGCGCCTGCTCGACGGCTACTACACGGTGGACGACGACGAACTGTTCCGCCTGCTCGCGTTGCTCGAGCGCAGCCAGGGCATCCGCCTGGAACCCTCGGCCCTGGCCGGCGCGCCGGGCATCGCCCGGGTCACCCGTGAGCCGCAGGGCTATCGCGAACGCATGGGGCTGACCTCGGCGCGCCTGGCCAATGCCACCCACCTGGTCTGGGCCACCGGCGGCGGCATGGTGCCCGAGACGGAAATGCGCGCCTACCTGGAGCGAGGCCGCTCGCTGCTGGACTGACACCGACACGCGCGGGGCGCCACGACCGTCCCGCCACCTCCCGACGAGGACCTTGCATGCGCACACCCGCCTGGCTCGGCAGCGGCATGCCGCTGCTCTTCGTGCTGCTCTGGAGCACTGGATTCCTCGGCGCCAAGTTCGGCCTGCCGTACGCCGAGCCCTTCACCTTCCTGGCCATCCGCCTGCTCCTCGCGGCCGCCCTGCTGGCCGCCTTCGCCCTGCTCAGCGGAGCGCCCTGGCCAGGCTCGGCACGGCTGGCCGGGCATGTCGCGGTCGCCGGCCTGCTGGTCCATGGCCTGTACCTGGGCGGGGTGTTCCTCGCCATCGAGCACGGCATGTCGGCCGGCCTGACCTCCCTGTTGGTCGGCCTGCAACCGCTGGCTACCGCGGCCCTGGCCGGCGTCTGGCTCGGCGAGCGGGTCAGCCGCCGGCAATGGCTGGGACTGGCGCTCGGCCTGGCTGGCGTAGCCTTGGTGGTGCTCGGCCGCATCCACGGTGGCGCCGACGGCCTGGCCTGGGGCGCGGTGCTGGTGGCGCTGGCGGCGATCACCTGCGGCACGCTGTACCAGAAGCGCTTCTGCGGCGGCATGGACCTGCGCACCGGCGGCGTCGTCCAGTACCTGGCCAGCGGCGCCCTGCTCGGCCTCGCCGCGCTGCTTTTCGAAAGCCGCGAGGTGCAGTGGAGCACGCCGTTCGTGCTGACCCTCGGCTGGCTGGTGCTGGGACTCTCGTTCGGCGCCGTCGGCCTGCTCTACACGCTGATCCGGCATGGCGCCGCGTCGAAGGTGGCGAGCCTGTTCTACCTGGTGCCGCCAGTGACTGCGCTGGCCTCCTGGCTGCTGTTCGACGAGCGCCTGGCGCCGGCGGCGATCGGCGGCATGCTGCTGGTGATGCTCGGCGTCGCGCTGGTCAACTGGCCGGGCCGGCGCGCCTGAGGCCTCAGTGGCTGTAGTGCCGGGTGGCGGCGAAGCGGTTGAGGAACAGGTGGATCACCAGCACCGTCATCAGCGTGATCAGCACCGCGAAGCACACCGAGGTAAATCGGTAGAGCACGCTGTACATCATGTCGTGGGTCGGCGTCAGGTACTGGCCGAGGACGATCGCCAGGGTGGTCAGCGCGCCGAAACCGATCCCCGGTACGCCGTTCTCCAGCATGTGGATGCGCGCGCAGAACATCGCCGAGATCCACAGCAACAGGGCGACGAAGGGCAGGATGTCGTAGTGATCGTAGAGCAGCACCTGCAAGCCCACCGCCAGCGCACAGCCGAGCAGCGTACCGAGGGCGCGGATGCGCCCGGCGAAGTGCACGCCCTTCCAGTGCATGGGGAACAACACCAGGATCGAGGCGATCTGCGCCGACAGCGAGTCCTTCAGGTCGAAGGTCTGGAAGACCACGAAGGACAAGGTCGCCACCGTGGCGCCGAGCAGCGTCTCGTGGCGCCGGCTGGGGGCATCCTTGGCCGGCGCCTGGCGCGGCGGCCGCGGTTCGACGTCGGGGAACAGGTAGAACATCAGCACGGCGATGGCCACCGTCAGCCAGGTGGCGACCATGTTGCTGGCGAGCATGTCGAACAGATCGACGTCCGGATAGCTGGCAAAGTGCAGCAGCATCGAGAGGAACACCGAACTCAGTGCGCCGAAGAAGAACAGCGGGCCGCGCGCCATCAGGGCGAAGCGGTAGACGAAGAGGCCGAAGACGATAGGCGTCATCAGCAGCGGCCGGTCGCCGAACAACCCGTACAGCACCAGTACCTCGACGCTGATCACCACCGAGTTGGCGAGGAACTGGCGGACGATGTGCAGGTTGATCACCGGCGTCAGGCCGAGCAGCAGCATCGGGTAGACGCCGAAGAACGAGCCGTAGTCCCAGTTCATCAGCTTGCAGACGAAGAACCCCAGGGTGCCGCCGCCGGCGATGCGCAGGCACTGACGCAGGTCGTTGGCGGACATCGCGAGCTTGGCCGGCATGGCGTCAGTAGACGTAGTGCAGCAGGCTGATGGCGACGATCTGCGCGCGACCGAGCAGGTGGCTCAGGCCGTCGCCGGGATACAGCTGCACCGTGGCCTTGGCACCGGTGGGCAGCAAGCCTTCGGGAAGTTCGTCGAGCACCACGTGCAGGCGCTGGCGCTGAGCGTCGCGGACCCAGCGGTCGGAGGTGACCGGCGCGGCGAGGTCGCCGTTGGCGTCCAGCTGGCCCTCCTTGACCCCGGCGTCGATGGCCGCCACCCGCGCGCCGAACACTTCGCCGGGACGCGCGTCGAACACCACCGCCGCGCGGTCGCCAGGGCGCACGTAGCGCAGCGATTTCTCGCGGAAGTCGGCGACGATGTCGATGCGGTCGTCCACCAGCGCCGCCACCGGCGTTCCGGCCGGAACATAGGTGCCCGGGGTCAGTTGCAGGTTGCTCAGGGTCCCGGCGCGGTCGGCCCGGACGCTGCTGTATTGCAGTTGCAGACGGGCCTGGGCCAGGGCGTTACGCGCCTGGCGCAGGCGCAGGTTGTCCTCGCCGGCCGTGCCGCGTCGTGCGGTCAGCTCGCCGATCCGCGCCTGGGCTGCGGCGACCCGGGCACGGGCGGCCTGGGCCTGGGCGCTGACCTGCTCGTGCATCTGCTGCGACACATGGTGGCGCTGCACCAGTTGGGCGGTGCGGCGCGCCTCGCTGTCCAGCTCGCCGGCGCTGCTGCGCGCGGCCAGGAGGTCGGCCTTGGCCGAGGCGATGGCGGCATCCAGCTCGCGGTTGGTGCGCTCGGCTTCCTCCAGTGCCAGTTCGGCCTGGCGCACGGCCAGTTGGAACGGCTCGGGATCGAGGCGGAACAACACTTCGCCGGGCTGCACGTGGCCGTTGTTGGACACCAGCACCTCGGCGACCTGACCGCTGACACGCGGCGCGACGCGCACCACCGGCCGGGTCAACTGGGCCTGCGGGGTGAGCGGCATCCACAGGTCGGCGACCAGGAAGTAGACGAACAGCAACACGAATACCGCGATAGCGACTTGAACCCAACGGGCAAATCGTTGATCGGGAGTCATAGGGTACGAGCCTCGAATCCAGCGGGAATGCAGTCGCCGCAGCGGGGCCTGAATGCGGGGGTTGGCGCGGCCGGGATGGAACCGGCGACCCGGACGACGGCCAGTGGGTAGCCGTCGCCGCTGCGGCGACCAGGTGACGCAGTATATTTCGAGACAATCGCCCCTGGCCTGCCGGCATCGGCAATAGATCATTACAGACAGCGTAACAATCGAACGAGCGGGCCGGCAGGCGGCTGCCATAGACCGGCACCGGGCCATGCATCGCCAGTGCCAGGACACCCCTGTAGCCCTCCTGCGAACTCTAGCAGTGGTCGCGCCCGGTCGACGGCGTAGATTGGCTGAACGATGCGTCCTTCCTGCCTGCGCATCGCCTGCCGCCAAGGACTGCGGATCTCTCCCGACACGCCATACCGCGCGCCAGACGGCTGCCTGAAAAGGCAGGCCAGGTATTCAGTGGAGATACATCATGGCAACACAAGGAGTGTTCACCCTTCCCGCCAACACCCAGTTCGGCGTCACCGCCTTCGCCAACTCGGCCGGAACCCAGACGGTGAACGTGCAGGTCAACAACGAAACCGTCGCGACCTTCACCGGGCAAAGCACCAACAACGCCATCATCGGCAGCAAGGTGCTCAACTCGGGCGGCGGCGGCAAGGTGCAGATCCTGGTCAGCGTCAATGGCCGCTCTTCGGATCTGGTTTCGGCGCAGGTGATCCTGGCCAACGAGCTGAACTTCGCCCTGGTCGGCTCTGAAGACAGCACCGACAACGACTACAACGACGCCGTCGTGGTGATCAACTGGCCGCTCGGCTAGCGTCGGAAAAGGCGGCGGGGACGCTTAGCCAGTTCCCCGCCGACCGTCATCGACGAGAACCGAGAGTCTTCTCGTACGACATGCGCATGTCGGCCGCCCAACCGTCCAGCACCGCCTTGACATCGTCTCCCGTGATCGGCTGATCGGAATCGTCCAGCGCCTTGCCGGTGCCCTGGCGCACCATCTTCGCCAATACCTTGTTGTCCCCACCGTCGAGCAGCATGGCCTCGGTGGCGATCTGGGTATCCTGGTCGCGAATCCCAACCGCCGTACTCATCCCAGCAGCGATCAGCGCGATGGGGATGACCTCGTATGGCCGTAGGCCCTGGGTATGGCTGGAAACTGCAGTGATCGCCGGTTTCAGCACCAGGATACCCGGGCCGGGGGCGCTGGCCAGCGGCAGGCTCTTGCCCAGCTCACGGCGCAATGCCTGATCGTAGTAGGTCGTGATGTCCGCAAGCGTCTTCGCGGAAACCTTGTCGTTCGGTTTCGGGACCGGATAGAACCTGCTGGGCTCGATGTAGATCCGCTGGTAGCGCCGCACGTCCGCCTGCGGGTCTACCCAGCGCAGGAGCGGCGCTCCGGAAGGCGCGGTGGCAGGCGCCAGCGTCGAATAGTCACCGATGAAGCCCGAGTAGTTTTCCGGCTTGACCTGACCATTGGAACAACCCACCAGCGCCGCCAGCAGCGCGCAGGAAACGGCAACTCGAAGTCGTTTCATTAAGAGCCTCGAACAGGGAAAGGAATGTCGCCGAACAATGGAAAACGCTCAGTCGAGAGCGAGTCGCTCAGAATATAGGCAGAAGTTGCAAAAACGGAAATCGCTTGCCGACGCTATATTCGGAATTGCTCCGCAACTCTCGAAGAGCGAATACCTTTTCATTTCAGAACTGTTATGAGTGCGCAGGAAAACCCAGCTCCGGAATATTGAGAAGTCCTAACCGCGGGAGCCGCAGTTCATCTGCGCCTCTTCGTACAGCGACGGCCCGCAGGCGCGTCGCCCCCGCGTCTGTCCAGGACAGGCCTGCGCTTTCCCGCCCGAACGCTACCGAACTTCCGGGCATATAAAGTTGCGCTGGACAGCGGCTTCGAATTCTACCCGAGCGCCTGCGGAAAACGATCCACTCCCAAACAGAATCGAAGAACTTGGAGAGAATCGCCACAACCCAAGGAAGATGCTTCGACGAACGTTCCGACATCGGCATGCCCCGGCCTGTTGCCAGAAAACAGGCCGGTATCGCTCAGGCGGACGGCTCGTCTCCCAGCAACTCCCGGGCGATCCTCAGGATCGGCTCGCGTCGCTTCATAGCTTCCCGTGACAGGTACTGGTGCGCCTCGCGCTCGTCCCAGCCATGGCGCTGCATCAGCAACGCCTTGGCCTGGTTGATCCGGGCCTGGCCGGCAATGCGTTCCTGGAGCTGCTCGGTCTTCTGCTTCAGCTTCGCCATTTCCTCGCTGATGCGCCGCGCCGATACCAGCACAGGCAGCACCCGGTGGGCGTCGAGCGGCTGGGTGATCACGCCGTGGCACTCCAGTTCGATGATCTGCGAGAGCACCGCGGGGCTTTCGTACTCCACCAGCGCCACCAGGGTAGTGCGCGGAGTCCCGGCGGCGAGCAGCGCAGCGATCTCGTCGTGGTGGCGATTCTGGAAAATGCTGGTGAAGACCACGTCCACCGGCACGTCGAAAGATTCAGGCGGCGGCCAACACTGGCGTACCGAACAACCGATGCGGATCAGTTGCAAGACCAGGGCGTCGCTGACCTCTCCCGGCGGGTTGAGTACCAGCACCTGCAACTCGCGCAGGCTGCCGAGCAGCGAGTTGGCGCTCATGGGAGCGCTCCCCCGCCCATGCTGGCGGACCAGTCGTCGAGGTTATGCACGACGACATAAGGATCGGGGCGAATCGGTTCGGGCGACTGCCAGCGGACCTGGAACACGCCGTGCGCATCGATTTCCGCGATGCGCGAAGACAGGCGGCTGTGGTTGTTCTGGCGCTCCACCCGGACCGGCCCCTGCGGCGCGTCGATGCAAATGTCGTACAGGTGCCGCTGCACGTCTTCCACTCGCCAACTGCCTGCGGTCTGCGCGGCGCGGCCAAGCAGCAAGGTCTGCCAGTAGGCCGCCTCGGCCCAGGCGGTGATGGTCGCGTTTTCCGGGAAGAAGCCATGGCAGGCCTGGACGAAGGCGCGGCTGGCGGCCGTATCGATGCTGGAGAAGTACGGCGCGACCACCACCTGCCCCTCCGCCACGTCGCTCTCCATCTTCACCACCTCCGCCTCGCTGGTGGTCAGGCTGGCGATCGGCGGCCGCCTGCCATCGCCGTAGCGACGGGCGATGGCGCGATACAGCTCGGCGGTGCCGGTGCCCACCACGGTGGAGAAGACCACGTCGGCGCGCGCCTGGTAGATGCGCTCGACGGCGCGCTGCAAGTCGTCGTCGGAGGGATACAGCGGAATGTAGATTTCCTCGAGCACCGTGCCGCCGTGCTGGCGGTACAGGTGGCGCATCACATGGTTGCTTTCCCGCGGATAGATGTAGTCCGAGCCGATGAACACCACCCGCTCGCCGTAGTGACGGATCAGGTACGCCGCCAGCGGCGCACTGTTCTGGTTCGGCGCCGGACCGCCGTAGACGATGTTCGGCGAATACTCGAAGCCCTCGTAGGGGGTCGGGTAGCAGAGCAGCGCGTCGGCGCGCTCGACCACCGGCATCACCGCCTTGCGCGTATGCGACATGTAGCAGCCCACGAGGAACCGTACCCCCCGGTTGCGAATGAAGTCCTCGGCGCACAGCCGATAGCGGTCCGGATCGCCGCCGGGGTCCTGGGACAGCGTTTCGATCGGGCGACCGCCGACGCCGCCCTCGCGGTTCAGTTGCTCGACCGCGAGCAATGCGCCATAGCGCTGCGAGCGCTCGATATCGGCGGTGACGCCGGTTTCGGAGAACAGCAGGCCGATCAGCGGCCGCTCCTGGTGCGATCCCATCCGTTTCCTCTCCTGTGACTGTCGCTCAGCGCCGCACGAAGCGAACCCGCTCGTGCTCCAGGCTCGCCAGGTAGGTCGTGCAGTTCCCGTCGCCCGGCTGGTGGTGGTCGAGCAGATGCTCGGCCAGCGGTACCTCGAGATGATGACGGACGCTGCGGCGCAACGCACGGGCGCCGAACTGCCGGTCGAAGCCGGCGCGGGCGATCTTCGCCAGCACCTCCGGGGTCGCCTCCAGGCGGCAGCGATGCTTCTCCAGGCGCCGGTTGAGCCGCTGCACCTCCAACTCGACCAGGCGCGCGACGACGTTGCGTTCGATCCAGTTGAAGGTGACCACGCTATCGAGACGATTGACGAACTCCGGCGAGAAGGTCTTCAGCAGCCGGGCCCGGACCATCCCGTCGATGTCCCGCCGCCGGCGTTCGCCGCCGACCGGCAGCAGGCGCCAGGGCAGGCGCTGGCGACGCTCGTCGTAGCGCTGGATCTCATGGGCGCAGAGATTGCTGGTCATGAACACCAGGGTGTTGCGGAAATGGTAGGTGCGTTCACCGGAAGCGACCCGCAGCAGGCCGTTGTCGAGCACGTTGAGCAACGCATGGACCACTTCCGGGCTGGCCTTCTCCAGCTCGTCGAAGAGAACGATGCCGGGGCGCCCGGGACTGCCGTCCAGCTTGTCCTGCTCCAGCAGGGTGGTGCCCTCCTTCGCCCCGACGTAGCCCGGCGGCGCACCGGTGAGGGCGGCGGCATAGTGCTCCTGGGACAGGGTGTTCATGTCCACCCGGCAGAACCCCTCGGCGTCGCCGTGCAGGGCCCTGGCCAGGGCGCGCACGATCTCGGTCTTGCCGACCCCGGTGGGGCCGAGGAACAGCGCGCTGAACAGCGGACGGCGCGGGTCGGCGATGTCCGCGCGAACCACCTTGAGCATGTCCTCGACGGCCTGTAGCGCCGGTTCCTGGCCGAGTACCTCGGCGCGCAGGCAGTCCATCACCGCCGCCGGGTCGAAACGGAAGCGGCTGTGCAGGGCGCTGCGGTGACTCAGGTGGGCCTGGAGCAGACTTGCCTCGGCGAGATTCTCCCGCGCCAGGGCCTGTTCCTCGTCCTGCTGCCGGCGGGACTGGTCGAGCATGTCGCTCAGAAAAGGCATGGATGAAACTCCTTCTGCCACAGGGGGAAATGGCGGAGACGGCGTGCCGCGCGACGGCACGCCGGGCTGGCGGCGTCTGCCGTCAGGCCTCCTTCTCCAGTCCCTCGTAGGGCAGCCGACCGACCGGGCATTGCGCCACGCCGGTGGTCGAACGGGTCAGTCGCTCGACATTGTCGCGCGCCTTCTCGGCGTCGGTGACCCAGGTGCGGTAGAACTCGAACGGACACTCCGCCAGGCCCCGGTCGCCATCGCCGGACGCCTGCAAGCCGCTGTAGCCGCGGTGGAGGATCTTGAACAGGTGGTTCTGCGACTGATCGTTGGCGCGCGCATCGCGGATCTGCGAGAGCGACAGCTGGGCGTACTGGATACCCATTTCCTCCTCGCCGCACTCACCCAGGGTACGACCGTCGAAGCCGATGATCGCCGAGTGGCCGAAGTAGGAATACACGCCGTCGAAGCCGGCGGCGTTGGCCACCGCCACATAGCAGTTGTTGGCCCAGGCCATGGCCTTGGCCATCATCACCTGCTGGTCCTTGGCCGGGTACATGTAGCCCTGGCAGCGCACGATCAGCTCGGCGCCCTTCATCGCGCAGTCGCGCCAGATTTCCGGGTAGTTGCCGTCGTCGCAGATGATCAGGCTGATCTTCATGCCCTTCGGCCCTTCGCTGACGTAGGTCTGGCCACCGGGATACCAGCCCTCGATGGGGCACCAGGGAATGATCTTGCGGTACTTCTGGACGATCTCGCCGTTGTTGTCGATCAGCACCAGGGTGTTGTACGGCGCCTTGCGCGGATGCTCCTCGTGCCGTTCGCCGGTGAGGGAGAATACGCCCCAGACATTGGCCTTGCGGCAGGCGCGGGAGAATATCTCGGTTTCTTCGCCGGGGATCGCCACCGCGGTTTCCATCATCTCCGCCGGATCGTACATGATGCCCTGCAGGCTGTACTCGGGGAACACCACCAGGTCCATGCCGGGCAGGCCCTGCTTCATGCCGACGATCATGTCGGCGATCTTCCGGGCGTTGTCCAGGACCTCCGCCGCGGTGTGCAGGCGCGGCATCTTGTAGTTGACCACCGCCACTCCGACGGTGTCCTTGCTGCTGGAAATATCGCCGTGACGCATGGATATCACCTCTTGTTGTTATTTTTTCGGGACGAAAAAAGGCCCTCCCGGGTAACCCCGGGAGAGCCCATTTGCTCTGTACGTATGCGTTAGGTTCGGTCCCGCGACATCGACGCTGATGCGCATGACCTGATGGCGGACATATAAGCCCCGCCGGAAAGGGCTGTCAAGAGCTGTGAGCGCTATGCAATCGACCACGGACGCCGCCATGGGCGACGAACGGTACGCCTACGAAGGTTCCGCGACGCCCCGGCGACAGTTCCTTTTTTCTGCAATTTCCCCCCCGTCCTGTGAAAACGGCAGCCGACGGCAGAGTGGAAATACCGCCGCCGCCGATCACTCGAACGCAATAACCTTTCGCATGAAGTCTAATCGCGAAATGTCAATTCCCTGGAGCTTGCAGGCCCCAATGGCGTGGGCTAATCCGAAATACATCACAGGATGTTGATCACCGACGGTGAGGAAAATGATTTCCAGCTTGCTATCCCGCGCACTGTTCGATCCGAAGCTGGCCCATGCCCTGGCGTCGGCGCCCGAGGATGCCATTCGCTCGGCAGAGCACGAAATCTCTTCGGACGATCTGCAATTTCTCTCATCCATCGATAGCGCACTGCTCGCCCGCGCAGCCGAGCGTCTCGAGCACCTGCTAAAGCCCGATTCACCCAACCGGAGTCCTTCGACACGAACGTTGAAGGACTTCGTCTATCTGGTCAGCCAGCAAAAAGGAGCGACGAACATGCTAGAGGATCTGGTGGCACTACTCGACCAGCAGCAACAACAAGGAGGAGCGCAGGCACTGAAGAACCTTGCGTCTCTACTTGACCAACAACAGCAGCAGAAAGGCCGGCAGCTCCTTCAGGACCTGGCCGCCGTCCTCGACCAGCAGCAACAGCAGGGAGGCCGCAACCTGCCGAACCTGGCCGCGCTGCTCGACCAGCAGCAACAGCAGAAGGGCCGGCAGTTCCTCCAGGACCTGGCGGCGGTCCTCGACCAGCAGCAACAGCAGGGAAGCCGCAACCTGCAGGACCTCGTCGCGCTGCTCGACCAGCAGCAACAGCAGGGAAGCCGCAACCTGCAAGACCTCGTCGCGCTGCTCGACCAGCAGCAACAGCAAGGAGGCCGCAACCTGCAGGACCTCGCCGCGTTGCTCGACCAGCAGCAACAGCAGAAAGGCCGCAACCTGGCCGCGCTACTCGACCAGCAACAACAGCAGAAGGGCCGGCAGTTCCTCCAGGACCTGGCCGCTGTCCTCGACCAGCAACAACAGCAGGGAAGTCGCAACCTGCAGGACCTCGTCGCACTGCTCGACCAGCAACAACAGCAAGGAGGCCGCAACCTGCAGGACCTCGCCGCGCTGCTCGACCAGCAGCAACAGCAGAAGGGCCGGCAGTTCCTCCAGGGCCTGGCCGCTATCCTCGACCAGCAGCAACAGCAGGGAGGCCGCAACCTGCAGGACCTCGCCGCGCTGCTCGACCAGCAACAACAGCAGAAGGGCCGACAGCTCCTCCAGGACCTGGCCGCGGTCCTCGACCAACAGCAACAGCAGGGAGGCCGCAACCTGCAGGACCTCGCCGCGTTGCTCGACCAGCAGCAACAGCAGAAAGGTCGACAGTTCCTCCAAGGCTTGGCCGCTATCCTTGACCAACAACAGCAACAGGGAAGCAAACAACTAGCCAATCTGAAGGGTGAGTCTCAATGAGTCCGGGCACCGACCGCCCCTGGAACTCGGCATTCCAGCCCGACAGGGGGCTCGGGGCTTTCCACTCGCTGCGCAAGGCCATCCTTGCGCAGCGTACCCAGCTGGGTCTCGATGCCCTGAAACAATGCGACGAAGTGCTGAGGACGGCACAGGAGCCTGGCCTCCCCGAGCCGCTGCTCAATCTCCGGGAGGGGGAAGGAGGATCTACGCTCGTCTTCGATGATCCCGTCTATTCGATCTGGCTGCGTTTTTTCCTCCGCGCATCGGCCAACAGGCGCACGGAAGAACTCATCCGCCATATATCGAAACTTCCCTCGGTACTGCAGGACGTCGAGCGTCGACTCACAGGCAAGGCCAACCTCTACGTCCCCGGCAGCGCGATCGCACTCCAGCGCGAGGATCTACATCCCTATGTCATGAAAGCGACACCGCCAACCTATGATTTCAGTCGTGCCCCCTCCTCCTCCGGAGAAGAAGGACGCACCATCGGCCATCCGTTGAGAATGCAAGCCGGCCTTCTCGGCAGCGCCCTGAAGAACATCGAAACGGCCTGGCCCGAATTGCATGCGCAGATCGAGGAGTGCGTGCGCATCTTCGGCTACCTTCCGGATGCGGCATTTCGCAGTTGCTCGGCGGCGCGCTACTCCGGAATCGTCTACCTGGGCAACATGGATGAATCACTTCTCGATCTTGAAGAGTCGATCGTCCATGAAACCGGACATCAGGTTCTTTACCAACTTGGAGAAATGACCAGGCTGACCCTCCCGCAGACACCGCTCGAGGCCAACTACGTGCTGCCGTGGTCCGGCTCGCGTCGTGATCTCTTCGGCTTCCTGCATGCCCATTACATCTACGCCCTACTGGTCAAGTACTACTGGCGCCGAGCAAACCTGGATGGACGGGAAGCGGCCGAATGCCGGGGCCGCGCGTTACTGATCCTGTCCGGCTGCCTGAAGGCGACCCCCATGCTGCAAGGAGACGCCAACCTGACGGAACAGGGAAGAATCATCGTCGAGCGGCTTGCCGAAGAACTCGCCGAACTGGATGGCGAAATTCGCGGACGGGTCCGGCACGAGCGGGAGAAAGCGAATGCAGAAGCGACAGGTTGAAACGGATGAGCCAGCCACCCTGCGGATCAGCGGCAACGCCCTGCATCTCTCGGACGGCGTGGGAGTAACGCTGCTCGACGATCAGATCGTCCTCGAGAACCGCGCCACTGGCGCCAGCAAAGCCTTTTCCAGGGAGGCGATACCGCTGCTGGATCTGTTCATGGACTGGATCGAACCCGACGATTTCGTCAGCCGGGCCTTCGAGCAGGGAGGCGAGGCGGAGTCTGTCAACAGAGCCATCGGCGTTCTGCACGATCTGCTGGAACTCGATGTGCTGACGGTGCGCGCCGAGGATCTGAGGGGAACCCGCCTGCGCGCCCCTGGTGCGGGCTGGGGCGACGCCATGCGCTTCCTGCTCGCAACACGGACGAGCAGGGAGACGATCTTCGCCCCACCCGCGGAGTTCAATGCCGCCCTGGCCGAGAAGGCAGCCGTCACGCGTCAGGCATCCGCCTTCATGGAATATCCGGCGGCACCGTTCAGTCCATTGAGCGAACCACGCATGACGGCCTCCAGAGGAGAACCCTCGTTCCCGAAAACCATGCTGAACAGGAGGACGGCTCGCCGATACGCGGACCATCCCCTCACCGAAGCCCAGTTGTCCAGCCTGCTCAAGTTCGCCTGGGGCATGATCAAGAGCGTACCCAACCCTCTCGGCGACGTGTTCGTCCGCAAGACCTCGCCGAGCGGCGGCTCGTTACATCCGGTCGAAGTCTATCCGATCGTCCTCAACGTCGACGGCATCGAGAGAGGGATCTACCACTATTCCGTTCGCCGCCACGGCCTGGAGCGCCTGTGGACGGGGGATGCACACGAGTGGATCGCCAAGGCCTGCGGAGACCAGGAATGGGTTCGGGAAGCCGCCGTCATCTTTCTCTGCTCCGCGTTCCTTCCGCGCACGGCCTGGAAATACGACTTTTCGCGCGTCGCCCGGGCCGTGATGGCCGAGATCGGCTTCAGCGGGCAATCGCTTCTGCTCACCGCGTCATGGCTAGGCCTTGGCGCCTTCACCACCATTGCCCTGCGCGATGAACTGTTCGAGGACCTGCTCGGCTTCGACCCTCTGCGCGAACCGGTATTCGCCGTCTTCGGAGTCGGTGCCCTGGAACCGGACATCGTCGACCATTCGCGTCCTCGAACGGAAAACCAGGACGAAGCGGGCGCCCTGTAGAAGATGGACATCGTGCATTCCCATGGACACGACCCGGGCGTACTCGATCCCCGGACCGATCGCCTGTTCGTCGTCGCGCTCAGCCAAAGCCCAGCCAAGGTCATGCTGCGCGCGGCGGATGGCGCGCACCTGGAAATAGCGCTGCCGGCAAGCGGAGCTCCGGACAGACCGGCCGGGACGCGCTGCTACATGAATCTGGAACGCACGGTGGTGGAGCTTCGCGAACGCTTGAAGCCGCGTGATTGCGGCGCGGCGGTGATCGATCGGGTCAACGCCTATATCTCTCCGCCAGGATGCGGAGCGCCGCTGCATTTCGACATTCGTACCGTATGGATCGTGCAACTGTTCGGCTGCAAGACCTGGAGGCTGGGCGACAAGCCCGCGGTGGAACAGCCAAGCCACAACTGCGTCCTGCCCAATGGCGAGCGCCACGTCATCTACGACGGGCGGGAGCTCGAGGCGCCGACGCGGATGCGAACCTATAACCTGTTTCCGGGCGACTGGCTTCTGGTGCCAAAGGGCGTATGGCACGAAACGACAACGACCGCAGGCTCCGTGTCGGCCACCCTCGCGGCGCCGGAAGGCAGCTAGCCGACGCCTGCTGGGAGGATGTCCTCACCGGGTCGTCATCGGCAGACGCGTCACACCGTGCTCGGTGGTCACCGGACCGCTCGCCACGAAACCGAACCTCTGGTAGACCGGCACAGCCCCCAGCGCCGCGCTGACAGTGAAGACACCCGAATATCCCGCCTCGAGACAAGCCTCGCGCGCACGTGCCCAGAGGGCACGCGCCAGCCCCTGGCCCTGGGCCTCTTCCGCGACGAATAGCATGAGCAGATGATGGTCGTCGCGAGTGGCGACGACGCCAAGCATATTCCCCCGCTCCTCGGCGACGAAATAGCGGCAGGTTCCACGCATACCCTCCAGGATTCGCGGAGTGCCAAGGGCTCGCTGAAGGAAACGCCGCCCCTGTGGAGGGAAATCACGGGCAACATGCTCGCGAGTCAGCCGGCGTACGAACGCGCCGATCATCTCTGCGTCCTCCACCCGGGCCAGGCGAATATTCACCCGATTGGCAGACATGCCCGCCCTCCCGTCGGTCGTCGGCAAACCATGTTTCCACAGTATTGCCCAGGCGACGCCGGCCTGCCATGCCGGCAGGCCGGACAGCGCAGGCATGGCGCCTGGAGGGAGGCAAGGTAAAGAAAGAAGGTGGCGTCCCCGACAGGAATCGAACCTGTACCGACCCCTTAGGAGGGGGCCGTTCTATCCATTAAACTACGAGGACGAATCGCGCCGGTGCTTTTTGCCATGCCGGCTTTCGACAGAAAGACCATCTCCATCGGAGTCCAGCGGCGCAATGCACGATGCGCTGACGGGGCGGCATGTTAACGGCAGAGAAAGCGTTTGTCATGCCACTGCCACCAAGGCTGCGCATAATTTTCCGCAACCCTGGAGGTGCAGCATGAACCAGACCGTCGCCATTCCCGCCGCACAGGACCTGCCGGACGCCCCGCGCCAGCCGCGGATACCGGACTCCCCCTTCGCCAGCTTCGATGTGCGGATCGCCAGCGAGCACGACGCGCCGCGCCTGTCGTTGCTGCTACAGCAACTCGGTAGCGCCGATCCGCGCCCGGACCCGGCGTTGCTGGCCATCCAGCTGCAACGACCGCGCGGCGACCGGGTCACCCTGGTGGCCGAGCGCGGCGAGCGCCTGCTCGGCACCTGCACCCTGCATCTGATCGAACACCTGGCGCACGATTTCGCCCGCTCGGCAATTCTCGAAGACATGGTGGTCGACCGCCACGCCCGCGGCCAGGGCGTAGGCCGCGAACTGATCGGCCGGGCCGTGGAGCGAGCGCGCAGTTGGGGCTGCTACAAACTGGCGCTTTCCAGCCACCAGGACCGGGAAACCGCGCAGCGCTTCTATGCCGCGCTGGGATTCACCAGCCACGGCGTAAGCCTGGCGCTGCATCTGGGCTGACCTCATCATGCATTTTGCAATCGGCAAAATGCCAATCCTTGCAAAGTGCATGTCAGAGAGCCCCATACACATATATAGACCATTGATTTAAAAGGATTTTTTATAGGAAAAAGTTGGCACAACCGCTGCTACAAGACCCTCAGGATCAAACCTTGGCCATCTGCCTGGCAAAGCTACGAAATGGAGGTGAACATGAGCAGCTCACGCAACCTGGTCGGCACCGGACTTCTTTCCCTGCTGGCTCTCGTAGTCTTCCAGAACAGCGCACTGGGCGACGAGGACAGGACGCAGGAACGCCACGGCGAAAGGCCGGTAGTGCTGGACAGCAACGCAACGCCGCAGTGGGCACCCGCTGCGCAGCGACTGGTGATCCAGGTGCCCGAAGAATCCCCGCGCATCGTCACCGTAGGCGAGGACGAGCGCGGCACGGCGCTGGTGACCGCGGCCGACGAACAGGCCTGGACATTCTGACGAAGCAAGCGCCGGGAGACCGGCATCCAACGACGCTACACCGCCGCACAGGTCCCCGGGATGCTGGCGGGCGGAAGGGAGAAAGAACATGTGGATCCTGGCTTTGCCGCTGACCGCCCTGGCCCTTTCGGTCGGCGTCTACGGGCTGCTCTGGCTGATAGAGCGCGGAGGAGAAGAATATCCAGCGAGGCTTCCGCTGAGCGACAAGGGCGCCACGGAACCTCGGCGCCACTGAGCCGGCACAAGGAACAGCGAGCCCGACGGAGAGGGCTCCGGGAGTGAAACCATGTCACGATCCGCCGTCATTCTTCTGTTCGTGGTGATCGCCAGCGCGATCCTGGCGCTGAGCCTGCCGCCCGACGCCACCCTCCTCGCCTGGTGCGCCTGGGGACTGCTGGGTATATCCGGCGCCTGGCTGCTGTTTGCGCTGGTGGTAGGTCGGCGAATCCGCTTCGATCCCAGCCTGGACTGATTTCACCCACAACGCCTTGCCGGGCGCTACAGCGTCGCTCACAGCGGCAGGCACATGCCGTCGTGTGCCAGTTCCACCCCCTCGGGCAACGCAGCGGGGTGGTCCAGCAGCCAGGCGTCCAGCGTATGCCCGACGTGAGTCAACACGGCCCGCCGGGGACGCAGCGATTCGATGCACTCCAATGCCCGCGTCAGGTCGTTGTGGTTGCGCGGCGGCCGCTCCTGCGGCGGCATCGAGCAGTCCAGCACCAGCAGGTCCAGCGGCGCCGCGAGCAATCGCGAGGCGCTGTCCGCCGGCAGCCCGACGGTATCGGTGAGGTAGGCCAGACGCCGTATCGTTCCCTCCTCGGAAGCCCCCTCCAGCAAGTAGCCGAAGGTTGGCTTCGAGTGGACCAGCGGCAACGCGGTCGCCGCCAGCGCGCCCCACTGGCGCCGCTCGAAGGCGCCGAAGGGCTGGCTGAAATCGAGGATGCCCGGATGCTTGTAGAGGTCGGCGAGGCCCTCCGGGTCGGCCGGGCCGTGCACCGGGATCACCAGACCCTGGCCCCAGCGCAGGTGCAGCAGGCCCTGGGCGTGGTCGGCGTGGTAATGGGTCTGGAGGATGCCATCGAGGCTATGGGGCGGGAAGCGCTCGCAGAGATCGACCAGGCCGCTGTCGATCAGCCAGCGCTGGCCGGCGCACTCCAGCAGCGCGCTACAGGGACGGCGACGCAGGCCGGCGTCGGCGCGGGCGTTGCGACAGGCCGGGCAATCGCAACCGTAGACCGGCACCTGGCGGGCGTCGCCGGTGCCGAGCAGGGTCAGGCGCATGCGCGGTCGCTGCCGAGACGGGCCAGGAGGCTGCGTAGCGTGTCGTCGAGGTCACCAGAGTTGTCCAGTTGGAACAGCGGGCCCTCCAGGCCGGCGGCGAACTCGGCGTTACGCGCCAGGCGCGCCTCGATTTCCTCGGGGCTTTCCCGGCCGCGCGCCAGCAGGCGCTGGCGCAGCACCTCGGGTTTCACCCCGAGCAGGACCGCGAGCAGATCCGGATAGCGCCGGCGGGCCTGCGCCAGGTAGCCGCGCGAGCCGTTCACCAGCACGTCGTAGCCCTGCGCCAGCCACTCGTCGATCTGCACCGGAATGCCATAGCAAAGGCCGTTGGCGCGCCAGCTCATGGCGAACGCCGAGGCCCGCTCGAGGGTGTCGAACTGCGCCGGGGTCACCGCCTGGGCGTCCTCCCCCACCGCTTCCGCGGAGCGCGTGATCACCCGCCGCACGATACGGCAGCCGCGCAGCGCCAGGGGCTCGCGCGCGGCCTGCAACAGGCTGTCCTTGCCCGAGCCGGAAGGCCCCATCAGATAAATCAGTCTGCCTGTCATCAGAACACTCTCTGCCCGCCGCGCCAGACCTGGCGCACCACCGGCTGGTTGTTGCCGAGCGCCCGCGCCTGCAGCAGATCGGCGCGCAGGCCGACGCGGATTTCGCCACGATCGGTCAGCCCGGCGGCCAGCGCCGGGGTACGGCTGACCATCGCCACCGCGCGCGGCAGGTCGTAGCGGATCGCATCATACTCGCTGTGCTCGCCGGCGAGCAGCAAGGCCGCATGCAGCAGGCTGGCCGGATAGTAGTCGCTGGAAAGGATATCCAGCACGCCGATTCCCGCCAGTTGCGCCGCCGCCACGTTGCCCGAGTGGGAACCGCCGCGGACCACGTTGGGCGCGCCCATCAGCACCTGCAGGCCGTGCTCGTGGCTGGCCCTGGCGGCCTCCACGGTGGTCGGGAACTCGGCGATGGCCATGCCGTAGCCGGCCGACTCGCGGACATGCGCGAGGGTCGCGTCGTCATGGCTGGCCACCGACAGGCCGCGTCCCTGGCAGACATCGACGATGGCCGCACGGGCGGCGTCGCTGTAGCGCTCGGAGTTGGCTACCTGCTCGACGATGAAGGCGTCCATCTCGGCATCGCTCAGGTGGTACTTGCCCTGGTAGTACTCGCGGTACTTCTCCAGCCTGGCGAACTGGCGCTGGCCGGGGGCGTGGTCCATCACCGAGACCAGTTGCACCAGCGGATGCTCGACCAGTTCGCGGAACACCTCCAGCGTCTGCGGATGGCTGACCTCGCAACGCAGGTGCAGGCGATGGTCGGCGCGCGCGTCGCCGCTGGCGGCGGCCTCGCCGATGGCCTCGAGCATCTTCGGCAACTGCTGCATGCGCTTGCCCTTGGGGTTGACGTCGCCGATGGACAGCGCGTCGAACACCGTGGTGATCCCCGCGGCGACGATCTGCGCGTCGTGCGCCAGCACCGCCGAGGCCGACGGCCAGTCGACGCCGGGACGCGGGGTCATGTGCTTCTCCAGGTTGTCGGTGTGCAGCTCGACCAGACCGGGCAGCAGGTAGTCGCCCCCCAGGTCCTCTGCCCCGGCCAGGTGGCTGCGGCCTTCGTCGACCGCGGCGATCAGGCCGTCGCGCAGCAGCACGCTGCCGACGAAGACCCGCTCGGCGCTGACTACCCGGGCATTGCTGAGAACGCGTTCAGACGACATGGGCTTGCTCCTGGCGGGAAAGCTCCTGGCTCATGTCCAGGTAGCGGCTGGCCACCGCCTCGCGGGCGGCGCGGTCGTGGAAGATGCCGATCAACGCGGCGCCGGCGGCCTTGGCTTCGCCGATCAGTTCCAGCACTACCTGGCGGTTGGCTTCGTCGAGGGACGCGGTCGGCTCGTCGAGCAGCAGGATCGGCCACTCGACCATGAAGCCGCGGGCAATGTTGACGCGTTGCTGCTCGCCGCCGGAAAAGGTACCCGGCGCCAGTTGCCAGAGGCGTTCCGGGATGTTCAGCCGGGCCAGCAGGCTGCGCGCCCGCAGTTCGGCGCTGTCGCGGCTCCAGCCACGGGCCAGGGCCGGCTCCATGACCACGTCGAGGGTCGCCACCCGCGGGATCACCCGCAGGAACTGGCTGACGTAGCCGAGGGTCTGGCGACGCACGGCGAGCACCTCGCGAGGCTCGGCGCCGACCAGTTCCAGCCAGTCGCCGGCGTGGCGCAGGCGGATGCTGCCGCCGGCCGGCAGGTAGTTGCCGTAGAGCGTGCGCAGCAGGGTGCTCTTGCCGGCGCCGGAGCGTCCGTGGAGCACCAGGCATTCGCCGCCGGCGACATTGAAGTTGAGCCCGCGCAGCACATTGAGCACTACGCCCTGTTGCTGGTGCAGGGTGAAGGTCTTGCTGAGGTCGCGGACCTCGATCAGGTTGTTCATCGCTACTTCTCCGGGCGCCCGTCGCGCGGACCGGCGCCGACGCTTCGGCTCAGGGTTGCAGGACCGACGACACCAGCAATTGCGTGTACGGATGCTGCGGGTCGTCGAGAATCTGGTCGGTGAGACCGGCTTCCACCACCCGCGAACGGCGCATGACCATCAGGCGGTCGGCGAGCAGGCGCGCCACCGCCAGGTCGTGGGTGACGATCACCACCGCCAGGTCCAGCTCGCGCACCAGGCCGCGCAGCAGGTCGAGCAGGCGCGCCTGCACCGACACGTCGAGGCCGCCGGTGGGTTCGTCCATGAACACCAGGCGTGGCGCCGAGACCAGGTTGCGGGCGATCTGCAGGCGCTGCTGCATGCCGCCGGAAAAGGTTCGCGGCAGGTCGTCGATGCGCAGCGGATCGATCTCCACCTGTTCCAGCCAGTCCAACCCGGCCTGGCGCAGCCGACCGTAGTGGCGCACGCCCTGGGCCATCAGCCGTTCGCCGATGTTGGCGCCGGCGGACACGCCCATGCGCAGGCCGTCGCGCGGGTTCTGCTCGACGAAGCCCCACTCGGTGCGCAGCAGGGTGCGCCGCTCGGCTTCGCTGGCGGCGTAGAGGTCCAGCCAGCGGTCGCCGTCGTCGCGGTAGGCGACCGTGCCGGCGTCCGGCGGGCAGCGCCCGGAGAGCAGCGAGAGCAGGGTCGACTTGCCCGAGCCGGACTCGCCGACGATACCCAGCACTTCACCGGGGTAGAGATCGAAGTCGACCTCCTGGCAGCCCTTTTCCGGCCCGTACAGGCGGGTCAGGCCGCGCACCGAGAGCAGCGGCCGGTCGCGTGCGTCGAGGCTCGCATCGATGGATTCGCAGACCGCGTTCATTGCGCGTCCTCCCCTTCTTCCTGGCGGGCACGCCGCTGCGTGCAGTAATCGGTGTCGGAACAGACGAAGCGCTTGCCGCCACGGTCGTCGACGATCAGTTCGTCCAGGTAGGACTCGTGGCTGCCGCAGAAGGCGCAGCTTTCCTCCCAGCGCTGGACCTCGAAGGGGTGGTCCTCGAAATCCAGGCTCGCCACCCGGGTGAACGGCGGCACCGCGTACAGGCGCTTCTCGCGACCGGCGCCGAACAGCATCAGCGCCGGGTTCATGTCCAGCTTGGGGTTGTCGAACTTGGGAATCGGCGAGGGATCCATCACGTAGCGCTCGTCCACCGTCACCGGATAGGCATAGCTGGTGGCGATGTGGCCGAAGGTGGCGATGTCCTCGTAGAGCTTCACGTGCATCACCCCGTAGTCGTTGAGCGCATGCATGGTCCGGGTCTCCGCCTCGGAAGGCTCGATGAAGCGCAGCGGCTCGGGGATCGGCACCTGGTAGACCATGATCTGCTCGCCGCTCAGGGCGGTTTCCGGTATCCGGTGGCGGGTCTGGATCACCGTCGCCTCCGGGGTCCGTTCGGTGGTGGCGACCCCGGCGGTGCGGGCGAAGAAACGCCGGATGGATACCGCGTTGGTGGTGTCGTCGGCGCCCTGGTCGATCACCTTGAGCACATCGTCGGCACCGAGGATGGCCGCGGTCACCTGCATGCCGCCGGTGCCCCAGCCGTAGGGCAGCGGCATCTCGCGGCCGCCGAAGGGCACCTGGTAGCCGGGGATCGCCACCGCCTTGAGCAGGCCGCGGCGGATCATGCGCTTGGTCTGCTCGTCGAGGTAGGCGAAGTTGTAGCCCTGCTCCGGCGCGGCGCTGGCTTGCGGGGAAAGGCTCATGCGCGCTTCTCCTGGACAGTGGGTTGCGCGGATTCGGCGACGCCGGGACGACGCAGCTTGCGAATCAGCTCCAGCTCGGACTGGAAATCGACGTAGTGCGGCAGCTTCAGGTGCGAGACGAAGCCACCGGCCTCGACGTTGTCGCAGTGCATCAGGACGAACTCTTCCTGCTGCGCCGGCGACACCACCTCCTCGCCGTATTCCTCGGCGCGCAGTGCGCGGTCGACCAGGGCCATGCCCATCGCCTTGCGCTCGGCGTAGCCGAAGGCCAGGCCGTAGCCACGGGTGAATTGCGGCAGCTCCTCGCGGGAACCGACGAACTGGTTGACCATCTCGCACTCGGTGACCTCGATCTCGCCCACCGGCACCGCGAAGCCGAGTTCCTCGGGCTCCAGCCAGACCTCGCAGGCGCCGATGCGGATTTCCCCGGCAAACGGATGGTTGCGGCCGTAGCCGCGCTGGGTCGAATAGCCCAGGGCGAGAAGGAAGCCCTCGTCGCCGCGGGCCAGGGCCTGCAGGCGCTGGGCGCGGCCGGTGGGGAAGTCGAGCGGCTCGCGGGTGATATCCGGCACCGCGCCGGGCAGTTCGTACTCCGGCGTCATCAGGCCTTCCCGGTCGAGCAGGCCGAGCACGCGCGGACAAGGCTCCAGGGACGCGCCCCGCTCCACTTCGGGGCCGGGGTAGTCGCCCTCGGCGAGCAGGCTGAAGTCGAGCAGGCGATGGGTATAGTCGAAGGTCGGACCGAGCAGTTGCCCGCCCGGCAGGTCCTTGTAGGTCGCCGAGATCCGCCGTTGCAGGCGCATCCCGGCGGTATCCAGCGGCAGGCTGGCGGCGAAGCGCGGCAGCGTGGTGCGGTAGGCGCGGAGGAGGAAGATCGCTTCCATCAGGTCGCCGGCCGCCTGCTTGATCGCCAGTGCCGCCAGTTGCTCGTCGTACAGCGAACCTTCGGTCATCACCCGCGACACGGCCAGTGGCATCTGCTGGCGGATCTGCTCCACCGACAGCTCCGGCAGCGCGGTATCGCCGCGGCGCTTGCGCGCCAGCAGGCGATGGGCGTTGTCGATGGCCTTCTCGCCACCCTTGACGGCTACGTACATCAGGCCACCTCCTCGACGGGTTCGCTGACCCGGGTACTGCGTGGCAGGCCGAGGATGCGCTCGCCGGCGGCGAAGAAGGCATCCAGGCCCCTGGGGAATTCGGTGCGTGCGGCGCGCTGCGCCCAGAACCCGGCACTCACCGGCAACGCCACCTGGCGCACCTCGGCGATACCCGGTCCGCGCCACTCCAGCGAGTCGCCGCCATCGAGGCCGGCGAGCTGGATCAGCAGGGTGCAGGACTGGTCCGGATAACGGTCGCTGCCGCTGTCGAAGCCGCTCAGGTCGTCCAGCTCGCCTTCGTCGAGCAAGGCGAACAGCGCCTGCTCGCGCTCGGCGACGATCGGGCAGCCGCAATGGAAGGCCAGGTTGGCGCGCAACGTCGGGCTGTCGAGACCCGGCGCCAGCCACAGCGGGGTGTCGGAGTCGAGGAAGCTCAGGCACAGCGCGTAGCTGGCCGGTTGCAACGCGGCCAGCGCCGGTGCGCGGTCGAGGTTGCGTACCAGCCCCGGTTCGGCGAGGGCCTTGAGCGCCGCGCGGAAACTCCGCTGGGCGTCCAGGACCGGGTCCTGGAACGCCGGTTGCAATAGCGCGGCGGTATCCGCCGGGCTGGGAAGCGAAGCGCTGGTCATCAATCTTCTCCTCGGACCAGGGTGAAGAACTCCACCTTGGTAGTGGCGATTTCCGCCTCCTGGGCGGCACGGCGCTCGGCCTGGGTGCGGGCCAGCGGTTCGATCAGGCGCGCCTGCCAGGCCGCCGCATCGGCGCCCTGCAGGTGCGCGTCGGCCAGGGCGGCCAGTTCGGCGTGGCGCTTGTCGCGCCCGGCGACATAGCTGTAGCCGGTACGTCCGTCAGCGAGGCGGACCACGCAGCGGGTCACGGTCATCTCGCCGAGGTTGAACGGGCTGCCGGTGCCACCCATGCGTCCGCGCACCAGGGTCATGCCGGTCTCGGCGGCGCGCAGCAGGTGATAGTCGGCATCGCGCAGGGCGTCCGCATGGGCGTCCAGCTCCTCGCGACGGGCGCGGGCGAGCACGCCCATCCAGCGCTGTCGTGCGGCGATGGTGGGATCGGAATGCAAGGCAGTCATGGGCTTCTCCTAGGGGGCGACCTGGTACTGGAAGCGATCGGCGCGGCTGATCGACTGGGCCAGTTCCACCGGTTGGCCGGTACGGTCGCGGGACAGGGTGAGGACGGTGAGCAACGGCGCGTGCCGGGGCATCAGCAGGCGCGCCGCCTCCTCGCGGTTGGGCAGGCGCGCACCGATCAGGCTGTAGGTGCGGGTCAGCGGCAGGCCTTTGTCGGCCAGGTAGCGACGCAGCGAACCGCCCTGGTAGTCGGCGAGCAGCTCGCTGCGGGAAACGGCGTAGCAATGGCGGATCAGGCTCACCGGCTGGCCGTCGAGGTAACGCAGGGTGGTCAGTTCCAGCACCCGCCCGCCCTCGCCGATCCCCAGGTGGGTGGCCTCGGCGGCGCCGGCCGGACGCTGGCGCGCCTCCAGCAGCCGAGCCTCGACCCGGTGGCCCTGGGCCGAGAGCGACTCGGTGTAGGCGTTGGCGGCGCCCATCGGGTAGATCGTCGGCGCCTCCAGGACCTGGGTGCCCTTGCCCTGGCGCCGCAGCACGCGGCCTTCGAGCACCAGTTCGTCGAGCGCCCGGCGCAGGGTATGGCGGTTCACCGCGAAGCGCTGGGCCAGCTGGATCTCGCCGGGCAGGTAGTCGCCGGGACGGTAGGCCAGCAGTTCCTGGCGCAGCCGTTCGGCCAGTTCGCGGTACAGCGGTTCGCTTTGTCTAGACAAGTGCATGGTTTGGAAAGGGCGCACCAGGCGCCCTCCTCGCGTCGTCAGATGAACAGCTTGCGCAGGCGTTGTGACAGAACGTCGATCAGGCTCACCACCACGATGATGACGATCAGCACGGCGCAGGTCTGGCCGAACTGGAAGCCGCGGATGGCCTCCCAGAGGATCACGCCGATGCCGCCGGCGCCGACCATCCCGACCACGGTGGCGGAACGCACGTTGGACTCGAAGCGGTACAGCGAATAGGAGATCCACAGCGGCAGGACCTGCGGGATGACCCCGAAGATGACCTCCTGCAGGGCGCTGGCACCGGTGGCGCGGACGCCTTCGACCGGACCGGGGTCGATCGCCTCGACCGCCTCGGCGAAGAGCTTGGCGAGCACCCCGGTGGTGCTGATGAACAGCGCCAGCACGCCGGCGAACGGGCCCAGGCCGACGGCGACCACGAAGAGCATGGCGAAGACCATCTCGTTGATCGAACGGCAGGCATCCATCACCCGCCGCACCGGCTGGTAGACCCACCAGGGCACGATGTTCTCGGAGGCCAGGATCGACAGCGGGATGGCGCAGACGATGGCCAGCACCGTGCCCCAGAGGGCGATCTGCACGGTGACCAGCATCTCGCTGAGGTAGAGCTTCCAGTTGCCGAAGTCCGGCGGGAAGAAGTCGGCGGCGAAGGTCGCCATGTTGCCGGCGTCGCGGAACAGCACGGCCGGGTTCATTTCCGCGCCCTTCCAGGACCAGGCGAGGATGGCGAGGAACAGGCCCCAGCCGACCAGGCGTCCCCAGGATGGCTTGCCGGTGGCGGCCGCCGCGGCGGTGGTGCTCAGAGTGCTCATATCGGGAATCTCGACAGCGGTATTGGCGAATCGGGTGGGGCGCGGCGCCGGCCGCGCCCGGGGTGGATCAGCCGGCGTTGGCGGCGGTCTTCTGCTCGCGCTCGGCCATGCGTTTCTCCAGCTTGGCCAGCTCCTCGTCGAGGGCCTTCAGCTTGGCGGCCTTCTCCTCGGCGCCGAGGTTGGCGTTGTTCGCCACGTCGGTGCGCTGCTTGAACAGCTCGAGCTGGCGGATCGGCAGCAACTGGTCGTCGTCGGAGGGCTGGAACTTCGACCATTGCAGGTCGGCGAGGACCTTCTTCTGCTCGGCGTTGGCGCCGTACTTGAAGAAGAAGTCGCGCAGCTTGTTCTTCTGCTCGTCGCTCAGGTTGTTGCGCCACACCAGCGGGTCGCCCGGGATCAGCGGCGACTTCCAGATCACCTTGAGCTGCCTGGCCTTCTCCGGCTGGGTCAGTTCCAGGCGCTCCATGCCCTCGGTATTGAAGGTGGCGACGTCGACCTGCTTGTTGGCCACCGCCAGGGCGTTGACCTCATGGCTGGAGTTGAGGGTGCGCTTGAAGGCCTTGACCGGATCGACGTTGTTCTTGGCGAACACGTAGTAGCCGGGCACCAGGTAGCCGGACGTGGAGTTCGGATCGCCGTTGCCGAAGGTCAGGCTCTTGGCGTTCGCCAGCATGTCCTCGACGCTGTCGATCTTGCTGTCCTTGTTGGCGATCAGCAGGCTCCAGTAGCCCGGCGCGCCGCTGGCGGCGACGGTCTGGGCGAAGATCTCGCCGTGGGCGCGATCCACCGCTTCCATGGCGGCCTTGTTGCCGTACCAGGCGATGTCGACCTTGTCGAAACGCATGCCCTGGATGATCCCGGCGTAGTCGGGGGCGAAGAAGGCCTTCACCTGGTAGCCGGTCTGCTGGCTCATGTCCTTGAGGAAGGGCTCCCAGATGCTCTTGAGGTTCTGCGACGACTCGGTGGAGATGATCCCGAAATTGATCACCGGCTGGTCGGCGTGCGCCATCCCGGCAAGGGAGCCGGCGAGCAGGGCGGAAGCCGCGAGCACACGACTGAAGCGTTTCAACATGGAGAGAACTCCTGGGCAGGGTTTGGCGGGTTTTTATGCGGTTCGAATGACGTCAGGCGCGCGCGAGGGTCAGTTCCGGCTGGCTCTCCGTCCCGCGCCGGGCACGGTCGGAAAACAGCAGCGGGGTATCCCCTTCGGCGCCGTAGAGTTCGTTGAGGAAGCCTTCGGAAAGGTGCTCGCTGCTGCCGTCGAAGAGGATCCGGCCGCCCTTCAGGGCCACCGCGCGCGGGCAATAGCGCAACGCGTAGTCGACCTGATGCAGGGTCACCACCACGGTCTTGCCGTCGTGGCGGTTGATGTCGGCGAGGATGTCCATCACCTTGCGCGCCGACTCCGGGTCGAGCGAGGCGATCGGTTCGTCGGCGAGAATCACCTCGGCCTTCTGGGTCAGGGCACGGGCGATGGCCACGCGCTGCTGCTGGCCGCCGGAGAGAGTCGAGGCGCGCTGCCCGGCGAAATCGGCCAGGCCGACCCGCGCCAGCGCTTCCAGGGCCTGGCGCTTCTGCTCGGCGCTGAACAGCCCCAGCGAACCGCGCCAGCGCGGCATGCGACCGAGGAAGCCGAGCAGGACGTTGTCCAGCACGCTGAGGCGGTTGACCAGGTTGAACTGCTGGAAGATGTAGCCGATGTCGGCGCGCAGGCGGCGCACTTCGCCGCTCAGGCGACCGGACGCCTGCAGGCGGCGACCCAGCACGTCGATGCTGCCGCCGTTGTCGCGGTCGCAGCGGGCGAGCCCGGCGACGTGACGCAGGAGCGTGGATTTGCCGGAGCCGGATGCACCGATCAACGCCACCATCTCGCCCGCCTGGATCTCCAGCTTCAGGTTGAAAAGCGCCTGCTTGCGGGCAAAGGTCTTGTTCAGGCTGTCGACACGGATCACCGCGCTCATCGTTCTCCCCTCCAATCGGTTGCACGAAGACGCCAGCGGCGCCATCTGGTGTAGACCAAGATAGGAGGAGACTGTGTCAGACCGGTGAAGTGACGATGACAGTCGAGTGACAATCCATTGAACGACCGGTGGTCAGAAGGCCATCATCTAACCCCAGTAAAAAACTAGGCTTTTGTTGAATCGCTCGCATTTCAGATAGCTGGTACTGGCAAAACGCCGTCACGCAACGCACAATTGACGTCAACTAATTGTTGTTTCCGAAATAACAGACTGAACGGCTGGCGGAAATCGTGGTCATAGGCCCGAGAACAATGAACGCTTCCTCGGCACCGCTTTTCCCTGACTCTACAGGTTCAATGTATGCGCCCACTGAAACAGGCAACTCCTACCTACTCCAGCCGTACCGCTGACAAATTCGTCGTTCGTCTGCCCGAGGGCATGCGTGAGCAGATCGCAGAAGTCGCTCGCAGCCATCACCGCAGCATGAACTCCGAGATCATCGCCCGACTCGAGCAGAGCCTGCTCCAGGAAGGGGCGCTGCAAGACAATCTCGGTGTTCGCCTGGACAGCCCGGAACTCAGCCTGCACGAGCGCGAGCTGCTGCAGCGTTTCCGCCAGCTGACCCACCGTCAGCAGAACGCGCTGGTCGCCCTGATCGCACACGATGCGGAGCTGGCTCAGGCCTGAGCGCCGAAGCCCACGCGTAGCGCTTGAAATGGCCGGCATTCGCCGGCTTTTTCTTTATGGATGGCCAAACCATGGGCGAGTAACCGCAAGGCGGTTATCCGCCGGCCCCTGTAGCGGTGGCGTTATCCCTCCAACGCCACGAGGGAGAGCCGAATGAGCTATCGCCTGGCCGCCGATGCCCTGGTCTGGCTGCACCTGGGCTTCATCCTGTTCGTCCTGTTCGGCGGCCTGCTGCCGTTGCGTTGGCCACGCCTGGCCTGGCTGCACCTGCCGGCGGTGGCCTGGGGCTGCGCCGTTGAGTTCCTCGGCCTGCCCTGTCCGCTGACCCCGCTGGAGAATCGTCTGCGCCGGGCCGCCGGGGACGCCGGCTACAGCGGCGGCTTCGTCGAGCACTACCTGTTGCCGCTGATCTATCCCGCCGGCCTGACCCCGGCGGTGCAATGGATCCTTGGCGCCATCGTTCTGCTGGTCAACCTGATCGCCTACCTGTATCTGTGGCATCGCCGCGGTAGCCGCTGAGCCACGGATGCCACGTCATTCCGTATCTGGATAGTGCTGCGCCGGCAGCGAGGCGAATCGTAGGCTGGTCTCCCCTGCCCAGCCCGGAGTGTTTCCCATGCATCCCTATTTCAGCCTCGCCGGCCGCGTCGCCCTGGTCACCGGCGGCAGCCGCGGCATCGGCCAGATGATCGCCCAGGGTCTTCTCGAAGCCGGCGCCCGCGTCTTCATCTGCGCACGTGACGCAGAGGCCTGCGCCGACACCGCCACACGCCTCTCGGCCTACGGCGATTGCCAGGCGATCCCTGCCGACCTTTCCAGCGAAGCCGGTGCCCGGCGCCTGGCGCAGGCGCTCGGCGAACTCAGCGCGCGGCTGGATATCCTGGTGAACAACGCCGGCACCAGTTGGGGCGCAGCGCTGGAAAGCTATCCGGTGTCCGGCTGGGAAAAGGTCATGCAGCTCAATGTCACCTCGGTGTTTTCCTGCATCCAGCAACTGCTGCCGCTGCTGCGCCGCTCGGCCAGCGCGGAAAATCCGGCGCGGGTGATCAACATCGGCTCGGTGGCGGGCATCAGCGCCATGGGCGAACAAGCCTATGCCTACGGGCCGAGCAAGGCCGCGCTGCATCAACTGTCGCGGATGCTGGCGAAGGAACTGGTCGGCGAGCACATCAATGTCAACGTGATCGCTCCCGGACGCTTCCCGAGCCGCATGACCCGTCACATCGCCAATGACCCGCAGGCACTGGAGGCGGACAGCACGTCGATTCCCATGGGCCGCTGGGGTCGCCCGGAGGAGATGGCGGCGCTGGCGATCAGCCTGGCCGGCACCGCCGGCGCCTACATGACCGGCAACGTGATCCCCATCGACGGCGGTTTTCATCTCTGAGCGCCGCCAATCCGGGTAACATGACGCCCCCGACCGCTCGCCTCGTCCCGCCATGACCCACAGCGTTTCTCCCATCGGCTACATCCGCTCCTGCTTCATGGAGAAGTTCGCCATCCCGCGCCAGCCGCTGCTCGCGCCGGCGGCGCGGGGGACCCTGGAACTGCTGCCGCCGTTCGACCAGGCGGAAGCGCTGGAAGGCCTGGAGCAGGTCAGCCATGTCTGGCTGCTGTTCCTCTTCCACCAGGCCCTGGAAGACAAGCCGCGGCTGAAGGTGCGCCCGCCGCGCCTGGGCGGCAACCGCTCGCTGGGAGTCTTCGCCACCCGCGCCACCCATCGGCCGAACGGCATCGGCCAGTCGGTGGTGCGCCTGGAGGGCTTCGAAGCGGGGCGCCTGTGGCTGTCCGGGATCGACCTGCTCGACGGCACCCCGGTACTCGATATCAAGCCCTACGTACCCTACGCCGACGCCGTGGCCGACGCCCGCAACGGCATCGCCGACGCGCCGCCGCCGGGCATCGCGGTGGAGTGGAGCGAGCAGGCGCGGCGCCAGGCCCATGAGCACGGCCAGCGGTTGCGGCAACCGGTGGCCGAGCTGATCGAGCAATGCCTGGCCCAGGACCCGCGTCCGGCCTACCAGAAGCCGGAGCCCGGGCGCCGCTACGGGGTGCGCCTGTGGGACCTCGACGTGCATTGGCACTACCCGCGCCCGGACCTGATCCGCGTGCTGGACGTCGCCCGCGGCGACTGAGCCTTCTCAGCGCAGCGGATTGAGCGCCAGCGCGTCGCTTTCGAAGACTTCCTGTTCGAGGATCAGCGGCTCGACCAACGGCCGGCTGTCGCGGAAATGCGCGGTGCGGGTGTGCGCCTCGTAGGCCGCGTCATCGCGATAGATCTCGTAGAGATAGACCAGGTCAGGGTCCTGTCGGTCGCGGGAAACGTCGAACACCAGGCAGCCGGGCTCGGTGGACACGGAAGCGGCGGCGTTGACCTGGATGGCATCGATGAAAGCCTCGGCGCAGCCGGGCCTGAGGCGGGTCTTGATAAAGATGCAGTACACGGAAACTTCCTTTTGTTTTAGATTTACAAAATTATTGTATACAAAAAAGGAAGCAAGCCCATGTCCGACCGCCCTGCCCGCCCCTCCCGTCTCAACGGCCTGCGTCACCTCGCCCTGCTGGTACCCAACCTGGAAGAATGCGAGCGCTTCTATGTCGACGTGCTGGGCATGGAAGTGCTGAACCGCGCCAACGAAGACCTGGTGTATCTCACCTGCGGCAACGACAACCTTTCCCTCGGCCGCGCCCACGCCGCCAGCAACGGCCTGCAGACCATGGATCACTATGGCTTCGTCGTCGACAGCGTGGAGGAACTGGAGGCCTGGTACCGTTACCTGAAGGCGCTGGGCGTGACCCTGCTCGACCAACCCTTCGACCACGGCGACGGCGCGCGCAGCTTCCACCTGCTCGACCCGGCGGGCAACAAGGTGCAGCCGCTGTACCATCCGGCGGTATCCGGGCAGCGCCTGGCCTGAGCCTCGGGCAGCCCTCTCCCCCTCTCCCTGAAGGGAGAGGGGCGACTCGGTACACTCAGTGCCAGCAACCTCGCTGGCTCCTCATCTCCACTTCTTGACTTTCATCAAGCGCGTTCCGCCCCCGCTCCTCCTAGCATCCGGCAACGGAAGCGATTCCACCGCCAGGCGCAGACCCCACCGCAGCGCGGCGTCCCTTTTTTCGCCGGTAGCCAGTAGTAGATGGAACCTATGCGCGCCCTTCGTTTTTCCGCCGGATCGTGGCGGTGTGTCTTCGCCTGGATGCTCCTGCTGGTCGGCCTCGCCGCCCAGGGTGCCGAACTCAGCGAGCTGGAGCGCCTGCGCATCGCCCAGGTATTCCCCGCGGTCGAGCGGATCGGCGACCCCGAAGGCGACTACGGCGTACGCCGCCTGAGCAAGGGCGAGGAAACCCTCGGCTACGCCTTCCAGACCCTCAGCGTCACCGACATCCCGGCCTATTCCGGCAAGCCGATCAACCTGCAGGTGATCCTCGATCCGCAGGCGGTTATCCGCGACGCCTACGTCCTCGAACACCACGAACCGATCCTGCTGATCGGCATCCCGGAAGAGAAGCTGCACGCCTTCAGCGCCAGGTACGACGGCGTGCGCGCCGACCAGCGGGTGGTGGTCGGCCGCTCCAGCGACCCGCAGGCGGTTACCGTCGACGCGGTGAGCGGCGCCACGGTGACGGTGATGGTGGTCAACGAGGTCGTCATGCGCGCCGCACATACGGTGGCGGTTTCCCTCGGCCTGATCGAGGACCGCGGCAATGTGCGGCCCAAGCCGGCGCAGGTGCGCCAGCAACCGGCAGCGACGGCGAGCTGGAGCGAATTGCTCGGCAACGGCGCGATCCGCCGCCTGCAGTTGAGTCGCGGGCAGATCGACGACGCCTTCAAGGGCAGCGAGGCCGAAGGCATCGGCGAAGCCGACGCGGCGCACCGCGACGAGCCGTTCATCGATCTCTACAGCGCCCTGCTCAACCCTCCCGCGGCGGGCCGCAGCCTGCTCGGCGACAACCAGTACCGCGAACTGATGGCGTCGCTGAAGCCAGGCGAATACGCCTTAGTCGTGCTCGGCGACGGCGAGTATTCCTTCAAGGGTTCCGGCTACGTGCGCGGCGGCATCTTCGATCGGGTCCAACTGCGCCAGTTCGGCGACATCATCAGCTTCCGCGACCTCGACTACCAGCGCCTGTCGGACGTCTACGCCGAAGGCATGCCGCAGTTCCGCGAGATGGCGATCTTCGTCGCCCGCGCCAGCCAGCGTTTCGATCCGGGCTCGCCCTGGACCCTGGAGTTGCTGGTGCGGCGCCAGACCGGCCCGGTGGCGGGGGTATTCACCAGCTTCGAGCTGGCCTGCCAGACGCCCGAGGAATACCTGGAGCGGCCGCAGCCAACGGCCGAGGAACTGGCCGCCCTGGAAGAGGCTGCCCGGCCGCTGTGGCTGCGGGTCTGGTACCAGAAGAGTTTCCAGATCGGGGTCCTCTGTACCGCCCTCGTCCTGCTCCTGGCGATCCTCTTCCTCCAGGACCGCCTGGTGCGACGGCCGCGCCTGATGCAGCGACTGCGCACCGGCTACCTGGCGTTCACCCTGGTCTACCTGGGCTGGTACAGCCTCGGCCAGCTATCGGTGGTCAACGTGCTGACCTTCGTCCACGCGCTGTTCGAAGGCTTCCGCTGGGAGCTGTTCCTCAGCGACCCGCTGCTGTTCATCCTCTGGACCTTCACCGCAGCCAGCCTGCTGCTCTGGGGCCGCGGCGTGTTCTGCGGCTGGCTGTGCCCGTTCGGTGCGCTACAGGAACTGCTCAACGAACTCGCGCGCAAGCTCCGTGTGCCGCAGTTCCAGGTGCCGTTCGCCGTGCACGAGCGGCTCTGGGCGATCAAGTACATCATCCTGCTGGTGCTCTTCGGTCTCTCCCTGGAATCCCTGGCGCTGGCCGAGCAGGCCGCGGAGGTGGAGCCGTTCAAGACCGCCATCACCCTCGGCTTCGACCGCCAGTGGTGGTTCGTCGCCTACGCCGTCGCGCTGCTGGTGGTCAACCTGTTCACCCGCAAGGTCTATTGCCGCTACCTCTGCCCGCTGGGCGCGGCCCTGGCGATCCCGGCCAAGGCGCGCCTGTTCGACTGGCTCAAGCGCCGTGCGGAATGCGGCAGGCCCTGCCAGCTCTGTGCCCGCGAATGCGAGATCCAGGCGATCCATCCGGACGGCCGCATCGAGGCCAACGAATGCCACTACTGCCTCGACTGCCAGATGACCTACCACGACCAGGACAAGTGCCCGCCGCTGGTGAACAAGCGCAAGAAGCGCGCGAAGAGCGCGCCGGCGGACAACGCGCGAATACCCGCGGAGAACCTCTGACCTGGCTCCCTTTCCCCTGACTGCCCTTGAGGACGACACGAGATGAGCGACGACACGAAAAGCCCCCACGAAGAAACCCACGGCCTGAACCGCCGCGGCTTCCTCGGCGCCTCGGCGCTGACCGGAGCCGCCGCCCTGGTTGGCGCCAGCGCCCTGGGCAGCGCGGTGGTCGGCCGCGAGGCCCGGGCCGCGGGCAAGGGCGAGCGCAGCAAGGCCGAGGTCGCCCCCGGCGAACTGGATGAGTACTACGGGTTCTGGAGCGGCGGACATTCCGGCGAAGTACGCGTGCTCGGCGTGCCGTCGATGCGCGAGCTGATGCGCATACCGGTGTTCAACGTCGACTCGGCCACCGGCTGGGGCCTGACCAACGAGAGCAAGCGGGTCCTCGGCGACGGCGCGCGCTTCCTCAACGGCGACTGCCACCATCCGCACATCTCGATGACCGACGGCAAGTACGACGGCAAGTACCTGTTCATCAACGACAAGGCCAACAGCCGGGTCGCGCGCATCCGCCTGGACGTCATGAAATGCGACCGCATCGTCACCATTCCCAACGTCCAGGCGATCCACGGCCTGCGCCTGCAAAAGGTGCCGCATACCCGCTACGTGTTCTGCAACGCCGAGTTCATCATCCCCCATCCCAACGACGGCTCGACCTTCGACCTGTCCGGCGACAACGCCTTCACCCTGTACAACGCCATCGACGCCGAGACCATGGAAGTGGCCTGGCAGGTGATCGTCGACGGCAACCTCGACAACACCGACATGGACTACAGCGGCAGGTTCGCCGCCTCCACCTGCTACAACTCGGAAAAGGCCGTCGACCTCGGCGGCATGATGCGCAACGAGCGCGACTGGGTGGTGGTGTTCGACATCCCGCGCATCGAGGCCGAGATCAAGGCCAGGCGCTTCGTCACCCTCGGCGACTCGAAGGTGCCGGTGGTCGACGGCCGGCGCAAGGACGGCAAGGACAGCCCGGTGACCCGCTACATCCCGGTACCGAAGAACCCCCACGGGCTGAACACCTCGCCGGACGGCAAGTACTTCATCGCCAACGGCAAGCTCTCGCCGACCTGCACCATGATCGCCATCGAGCGCCTCGGCGACCTGTTCGCCGGCAAGCTGGCCGACCCGCGCGACGTGGTGGTGGGCGAGCCGGAACTGGGCCTCGGCCCGCTGCACACCACTTTCGATGGCCGAGGCAACGCCTATACCACGCTGTTCATCGACAGCCAGTTGGTGAAGTGGAACCTGGCCGACGCGGTGCGCGCCTACAAGGGCGAGAAGGTCGACTACATCCGCCAGAAGCTCGACGTGCAGTACCAGCCGGGGCACAACCACGCCACTCTGTGCGAGACCAGCGAAGCCGACGGCAAGTGGATCGTGGTGCTCAGCAAGTTCTCCAAGGACCGCTTCCTGCCCACCGGTCCGCTGCACCCGGAGAACGACCAGTTGATCGACATTTCCGGCGAGGAAATGAAGCTGGTCCACGACGGCCCGACCTTCGCCGAACCGCACGATTGCATCCTCGCCCGCCGCGACCAGATCAAGACCCGCAAGATCTGGGACCGCAAGGACCCGTTCTTCGCCGAGACGGTCAAGCGCGCGGAAAAGGACGGCATCGACCTGATGAAGGACAACAAGGTCATCCGCGAGGGCAACAAGGTCCGCGTCTACATGGTCTCGATGGCGCCCTCCTTCGGCCTCACCGAGTTCAAGGTGAAGCAGGGCGACGAAGTCACCGTGACCATCACCAACCTCGACGAGATCGAGGACGTGACCCACGGCTTCGTCATGGTCAACCACGGCGTCTGCATGGAGATCAGCCCGCAACAGACCTCGTCGATCACCTTCGTCGCCGATAAGCCCGGGGTGCACTGGTACTACTGCAGCTGGTTCTGCCACGCCCTGCACATGGAAATGTGCGGGCGGATGCTGGTGGAAAAGGCTTGATCCACGCAGCGCGGTCGATGGCCGGGCGCCGGGCGGGGCCGCTCCTCGCCCTGCTCCTGCTCGGCCTCGCCACGGCCCGCGCGGAGCCGGTCGACGGCCTGCCGCTGCGGGCCGACGGCGATGGCCGCTGGAGCCTGGCGGCGGGCCGCTACGCCGGCAACTTCGTCATCGACCGGCCGCTGCACCTACGCTGCGAGGCCGGCGCCGAACTGGACGGCGGCGGCCACGGCAGTCTGCTGACCCTGACCAGCCCCGGGATCACCGTCGAGGGCTGCCGGCTGCGCAACTGGGGGCGCAACCTGACCGAACTCGACGCCGCGATCTTCGTCGGCAAGGCCGCCAGCGGCGCCGTGATCCGCGGCAACGACCTGCGCGGCGCGGGATTCGGCGTCTGGCTCGACGCCACGGTGGGCGCGCAGGTGCTCGACAACCGCATCGAGGGCGACGAAAGCGTGCGCTCCCAGGATCGCGGCAACGGTATCCACCTCTATGCGGTGAAGGACGCTCTGGTCCGCGGCAACCGGGTCAGCCACACCCGCGACGGGGTCTACATCGACACTTCCAACGACAGCAGCATCGAAGCCAACCGCTTCGAGGAGCTGCGCTACGGCGTGCACTACATGTTCACCCACAACAGCCGGGTGACCGACAACCTGACCCGGCGCACCCGCACCGGCTACGCGCTGATGCAGAGCCGCAAGCTGACCGTGACCGGCAACCGCTCCATCGACGACGAGAACTACGGCATCCTGATGAACTACATCACCTACTCGACCCTGGCCGGCAACCGCGTCGAGGGCGTGCGCAGCGGCAGCACCGGCGACGCGATGATTTCCGGCGCCGAGGGCAAGGCGCTGTTCATCTACAACTCGCTGTTCAACCGCATCGAAGGCAACAGCTTCGCCGACAGCGCCCTGGGCATCCACCTCACCGCCGGCTCGGAGGACAATCGCATCGCCGGCAACGCCTTCATAGGCAACCGCCAGCAGGTCAAGTACGTCGCCAGCCGCGAGCAGGAGTGGTCCGCCGACGGCCGCGGCAACTACTGGAGCGACTACCTGGGCTGGGACCGCGACGACGACGGTCTCGGCGACGTCGCCTACGAGCCCAACGACAACGTCGACCGGCTGATCTGGCTGTACCCGCAGGTACGCCTGCTGTTGAACAGCCCGAGCATCGAGCTGCTGCGCTGGGTCCAGCGCGCCTTCCCGGTGGTGCGCTCGCCCGGCGTGCGCGACAGCCATCCGCTGATGCGGATGCCCGCCGCGGAGCCGAGGCCATGAGCCTGGTCGAGATCGACGGCGCGACCCTGCGCTACGGCGCCCTCACCGCCCTGAGCGGGCTCGACCTGCGCTTGGAGCCCGGCGAGGTGCTCGGCCTGCTCGGCCACAACGGCGCCGGCAAGACCACCACCATCAAGCTGGTCCTCGGCCTGCTGGCCCCCAGCGAAGGCCGCGTGCGGGTCCTCGGCCACGATGCGAGGAGCCTGGAGGCGCGCCGCCAGCTCGGCTACCTGCCGGAGAACGTGACCTTCTACCCGCAGCTCAGCGGCGCGGAAACCCTGCGCCACTTCGCCCGCCTCAAGGGCGTGGCGCCGGCCGAAGCCGCGCGCCTGCTGGAACAGGTCGGCCTCGGCCATGCCGCCAGGCGGCGCCTGAAAACCTACTCGAAGGGCATGCGCCAGCGCCTCGGCCTGGCCCAGGCGCTGCTCGGCGAACCGCGCCTGCTGCTGCTCGACGAACCGACGGTGGGCCTCGACCCGCTGGCCACCGTCGAGCTCTACCAATTGCTCGACCGCCTGCGCGGCCAGGGCATCGGGATCGTCCTTTGCTCCCATGTGCTGCCCGGCGTCGAGACGCACATCGACCGCGCCGCGATTCTCGCCGGCGGCCGCCTGCAAGTGGCCGGCAGCCTCGCCGAATTGCGCCGCAAGGCGGCTCTGCCGACCCGCGTGCGCCTGGCCAGCCCGCATAACCCGCAGTGGCTCGAACGCTGGCACCGGGCCGGCCTGGCGGCGCGGAGACTGGACGACCAGCGCATCGAGGTACTGCTGGACGATGCCGAGCGCGACGGCGTGCTGGAAGCGCTGCTGGCCGCGCGCGAGTTCGACCTGGAAATCCTGCCGCCGTCGCTGGAGGACCTCTATCGCCACCACATGTCCCCCGCCCCCGCCGGAGCCACGCCATGCCCGTAGTCTGGACCATCGCCCGCAAGGAACTGGCCGACGGCCTGCGCAATCGCTGGCTGCTGGCGATCAGCCTGCTGTTCGCCCTGCTCTCGGTGGGCATCGCCTGGTTCGGCGCCGCCGCGGCCGGCCAGGTCGGCTTCACCTCGGTGCCGGCGACGGTCGCCAGCCTGACCAGCCTGGCCACCTTCCTGATGCCGCTGATCGCCCTGCTGCTGGCCTACGACGCCATCGTCGGCGAGGAGGAAGGCGGCACCCTGCTGCTGCTCCTGACCTACCCGCTGGGGCGCGGCCAGTTGCTGCTCGGCAAGTTCCTCGGTCACGGCCTGATCCTCGCCCTGGCCACCCTGATCGGCTTCGGCAGCGCGGCGCTGGCGATCCTCGCGCTGGTGCCGGAGGTCGAGGCGGCCATCCTGCTGGGCGCCTTCGGCCGCTTCATGGGTTCCTCGCTGCTGCTCGGCTGCGTGTTCCTCGCCCTGGCCTACGCCCTGAGCAGCCGCGCCAGCGAGAAATCCAGCGCCGCCGGGCAGGCGCTCGGCCTGTGGTTCTTCTTCGTCCTGCTGTTCGACCTGGCCCTGCTGGCGATCCTGGTCCTCAGCCAGGGTCACCTGAGCCCGCGGCTGCTGCCCTGGCTGTTGCTGCTCAACCCGACCGACCTCTACCGGCTGATCAACCTGTCCGGCTTCGACGCGGCCGCCGCCGGCGGGGTGGTTCCCCTGGCCAGCGACCTGCCGGTGTCCGCCAGCGCCCTCTGGCTGGCCCTGGCCCTCTGGGCCGGCGCTGCCCTGGCGCTGGCCCACGGCCTGTTCCGCCGCCGCCCCATCTGACTCACGAGGTTCCGCCATGCAACGTCATACCCTCCCCCTGCGCCCTCTGCTCGGCACACTCCTGCTCGGCCTGCTGCTGGCCGGCTGCGATGCGTCGCGGGACGACGCCACGGCACTCGGCCCGGTGCCGATCGCCAGCGGCGACGAATGCCACGTCTGCGGCATGCTCATCGAGGAAATGCCCGGTCCCAAGGGCGAGGCGGTGCTTCCCGGCGCAGTGCGCAAGTTCTGCTCCACCGCCGAACTGTTCGGCTGGTGGCTGCAACCGGAAAACCGCCAGGGCCAGGCGCGCCTGTATGTCCACGACATGAGCCAGGCCGACTGGCGGCACCCCGACGACGCCCGCCTGATCGACGCCACCCGCGCCTACTACGTGGTCGGCATCCAGCGGCCGGGCGGCATGGGCGCCACCCTCGCCTCGTTCGCCGACGAAGAGGCCGCGACGCGCCTGGCGGCCGAGGAAGGCGGCCGGGTACTGCGCTTCGACGAGATCGACCAGGCGGTACTGCAAGGCGTGGGCGGCGACCACCCGCACCGGCACCCGGCGCACTGAGCGGGGGCCGGAAAGCAGAAAGCCCCTGCCGCGGATACGGCAGGGGCTTTCTTCGCCTGGCGCGACGAGGCGCGGCGGAGGCCTACTTCTCGACGAAGGCGCGCTCGATCAGGTAGTCGCCCGGCTCGCCCATGCGCGGTGAGATCTTCAGGCCGAAGCTATCGAGCACGGCGCTGGTCTCTTCCAGCATGCTCGGGCTGCCGCAGATCATCGCACGGTCGTCCTGCGGATTCATCGGCGGCAGGCCGATGTCCTCGAACAGCTTGCCGCTGCGCATCAGGTCGGTCTGGCGGCCCTGGTTGCGGAACGGCTCGCGGGTCACCAGCGGGTAGTAGATCAGCTTCTCTTTCACCTGGTCGCCGAAGTACTCGTGTTCCGGCAGGACCTTGGTGATGAAGTCGGCGTAGGCCAGTTCGCTGACCCAGCGCACGCCGTGGACCAGGATCACCTTCTCGTAGCGCTCGTAGGTTTCCGGGTCCTGGATCACGCTGAGGAAGGGCGCCATGCCGGTGCCGGTGCTGAGCAGGTAGAGGTGCTTGCCGGGCAGCAGGTCGTCGTGCACCAGGGTGCCGGTCGGCTTGCGGCTGACCATCAGCTCGTCGCCTTCCTTCAGGTGTTGCAGGCGCGAGGTCAGCGGGCCGTCCGGGACCTTGATGCTGAAGAACTCCAGGTGCTCTTCGTAGTTCGGGCTGGCAATGCTGTAGGCGCGCATCAGCGGGCGACCGTCGACTTCCAGGCCGATCATCACGAACTGGCCGGTCTTGAAGCGCAGACCCGGGTTGCGGGTGGTCTTGAAGCTGAACAGGGTGTCGTTCCAGTGGTGCACGCTGAGAACGCGCTCGGTGTACAGATTGCTCATCAAAGACTCCTAGGAAAACGCGGGCGCACACCAACAGCAGCAGACGTGACGCAGTTGCGCGGCATTTTATCGGTTGCCAAAATATCCGCAAAATGAATTGTCTGGATAATGCTTATCCAGAATATGGATATGGGATAACACGATATCGGTCGGCCGCCGGCCGCCGAGGGCTCCCATCGCTCCCGCGGACGGGGCGCAAGGATAACCGAGCCAACCCCGCCGACGGAACGGCAAAATGTCGCGGGGCCTTTCGCTCTAGACGAGGAAGCCTGGATGAAATTCACCCTCCGCCAGCTCGAGGTGTTCGTCGCTGTGGCCCAGCAGGAGAGCGTCTCCCGCGCCGCCGAGGGGCTGTCGCTGTCGCAGTCGGCGACCAGCACCTCGCTCGGCGAGCTGGAGCGGCAGTTCGACTGCAAGCTGTTCGACCGCGCCGGCAAGCGCCTGACCCTCAATGCCCTCGGCCGCCAACTGCTGCCGCAGGCGGTGGCGCTGCTCGACCGCGGCGAGGAAATCGAGAACCTGCTCAACGGCAAGACCGCCTTCGGCTCCCTCGACCTCGGTGCCACCCTGACCATCGGCAACTACCTGGCCACGCTGCTGATCGGCGCCTTCATGCAGCGCCAGCCGGACTGCCGGGTGCGCCTGCACGTACACAACACCGCCCAGGTGGTGCAGCAGGTCGCCCACTACGAGCTGGACCTGGGCCTGATCGAGGGCGACTGCCGGCATCCGGACATCGAGGTGCAACCCTGGATGGAGGACGAACTGGTGGTGTTCTGCGCCCCCCAGCATCCGCTGGCGCGGCGGGGCGGCGCCGACCTGGAACGGCTGACGCGGGAGGCCTGGATCCTCCGCGAGCAGGGCTCCGGCACCCGCCTGACCTTCGACCAGGCCATGCGTCATCACCCGCGGCCGCTGAACATCCGCCTGGAGCTGGAGCACACCGAGGCGATCAAGCGTGCCGTGGAGTCCGGCCTGGGCATCGGCTGCATTTCCCGCCTGGCCCTGCGCGACGCTTTCCGCCGCGGCAGCCTGGTGCCGGTGGAAACGCCCGGCCTGGACCTGCGCCGGCAGTTCTACTTCATCTGGCACAAGCAGAAGTACCAGACCGCGACCATGCGCGAGTTCCTCGACCTGTGCCGCAGCGAGACCGCCGGGATCAGCCGCAGCGACGAGATCGTGCTGCCGCTGATTCCCTGACTCAGTTGGCCAGGGACAGGTTGCCGTCGCGGTACTGGCGGTACGAGGTATAGGGCAGCGCGAGGGTGTCGATCACCCCGGACAGCGCGAAGTCGAGGGCCAGCACCTCGAGGATGCCGTCGGCTTGCGCCGGCGCCACCGGCGACCCGGTCTTCACGTTGAGCCGGCAGAAGGTGTAGCTGACCCCGCTGTACACCCGCGGCAGGCTGGTGCAGGCGGTCGCCTTCAGGCGCAGGTCGTGGGCGGCGCTGGCGTCGTCGCGCACCAGCGTGTTGACGGAACCGCACCCGCCGAGCGTGGCGAGCCCCAGAAGCACCAGCAAAGAAAGCCCCGAACGAAACATTCCTTCATCTCCCTGTGCGAACGCCAGCCGAGTATGGCCGGCCTTGCGCCGCTTCACCAACCCTTGACGTTGTCCCAGCGCCAGTTGCGGTACTGGTACAGCAGCGTACCCAGCAACGCATAGGTGGCGGCCATGCCCAGCAGCACCAGGGCATGGTCGCTGACTTCGCGCAGCGGCAGGTCCATCTGGTTCATCTCGGCGATGGCGCGGATCGCCCAGGTCGAGGGGATCGCGTCGGCCAGCCAGCGTACCCAGTCCGGCATGGCCTGTTCCGGCCAACTGTAGCCGGCCATGTAGAACAGCGGCAGGGTGATGAAGGTCATGGTCAGGTACACCGATTCCTCGGTGGGCAGCAGCTCGGCGATGAACTCGCTGAGGGCGATCACCGCGATCAGGAACGGCAGGACGATCCCCAGCAGCATGAAGAACGAGGCCGACTGGCGATAGCCCAGCAGGTGCGGCCAGATCACGTAGAAGAGCATCGCCAGCACGGTCCAGATCAGCAGTTGCGCGCTGTAGCGGCCGAAGCGGGTCGACAGCGGCTGGCGCATGTAGCGCGGGGTGCCGCCGCGCAGCATGATGTTGCCGCGGGTGCAGCCGAGCAGCAGGCTGTGTTGCAGGATCAGCGACAGCAGCCCCGGAAGGACGATGGCGGCGAAGCTGATGCCGGGGTTGAACAGGTCGGTCAATTGCCCTACCAGCGGGCTCAGCACCACCTGCGCCTGGGTCGCGGTGAAGCCTTCGCGTTCCAGCAGGGCGGCGTTGTAGCGGTTGGTCAGCGCGCTGTAGACCGCCGAGATGTCCTGCTGGATCTGGCCGTTGGCCATGCGGTTGGTGGCATCGCCGAAGTACGGGATCACCAGCGCCTCGCCGCGCAGCAGGCGCTTCTCGAAGTTCAGCGGGATCACGATGATCGCGTACAGCTCGCGCCAGGCCAGGTCGCGCTTGGCCTGCGGCAGGCTGTCGTAGCCGACCACGGCGACCTTCGGCGCCGAATCGAGCAGCCGGACCAGCTCGCGCGACACGTCGCTGTGATCCTCGTCGACCACCGCCACCGGCAGGTCGAGGGCGGTGTGGTTCATGTACGGCAGCGAGGTGATGCACACCGAGGCCACGACCATCAGCCACATCGGCTTGGACAGCATGGCCTTCAGGGTTTCCCGGAGGATCTGCAGGTAGTTCTTCATATCGGGCTCAGGTCCAGGCGGCTGCGCAGGCGCATCTTGGCGATCATGTAGGCGATCAGCGGGTACAGCGCCAGCTTGGCGCAGGTGTAGAGCGCCGAACTGGGCGGCGCCTGGCGCAGGAACTGGTCGAACAGGCCGTGCAGGGTGTGGGTCAGCGGCTCGGCCTCGGCGATCACCCGCGCCAGGGTCGGCATCGCCAGTTCCGGGATCAGCACTCCCGAGTAGGTCTGGGCGACGCCGATCAGCATGCCCACCAGCGAATAGGCGGTGAAGCGGTTGGCGGTGAAGACGAACAGCACCAGCCCGACGCTCTGCGCGGCGATCACGTAGAACAGCGTGATCATCAGCATCGCCAGCGGGCTGCCGTTGATGCGCGCGCCGGAGAACGCCACCAGCAGGAAGATTTCCAGCATCAGCAGCGCGGTGAACAGCAGCGTGTAGGGCGCCAGTTTGCCCACCAGGCGTACGCCGAGGGCCTTGGCCCGCAGGATGTGCGGCGAGGAGGCGCGCAGTTCCGGCGCCTCGCGGGCCAGCACATGGACCATGGTGACGATCACGAACAGCTGTAGCAGGTGCACGATGGCGGCGAACTGCTGGTAATAGATGTAGTTGCCGCTGGCATTGAACAGGCTGTCGTAGGACACGCTGATGCTCGCCAGGTGCGGCAGCGCCGCCGGCATCCCGGCGGCCAGGCGCGGACGCAATTCGCCGTTGAGGCTGGCGACCAGCGCCGAGAAGTCCTGGGTGGCGGCGTAGCCGGCCGAATACAGCAGCGCGTTGTAGTACAGCTCGGCCTTCGGCGCGCGCCCGCCGAGCACGTCGGCCTCGAAGTCCGGCGGGATGTAGAGCAAGGCGTAGGCATCGGCCCGACGGATCGCGTCGAGCCCCTCCTGGACGCCGGCGGGAACGGTAATCACCTGGGCGTGGGAGGTCGCGTCGAGTTCGCGGATCAACTTGCGCGACAGTTGGCTATGGTCCTTGTCGACCACCGCCAGCGGCATGTCCAGCAGGGTACCGGCCTGGTAGACGCCGCTGATCACGCCGAACAGCAGCAGCGGCCAGCACCAGCCGAGCCAGTGGATGGTCCAGCTGCGGCAGGCGATCCGCGTCTCGGTGTTGAACGCCTGGACGAAACGGCTGGCGTTGCGCTTCAGCGCGGCCCACGCCATCGCTCAGTTCGTCCAGCGCCAAAGCGCGCTCATGCCCGGGCGCAGGCCGGGTGTCGGCTGCAACGGGTAGAAGCGGGTCTCGAAGGTCTTCAGGTCGAAATCGCCGGTGGCGCGGGTCGCGCGCCTGGTCGAGAAGTCGCCCAGCGGGGCGATGTAGCGCAGTTCGGTCTCGACCTCGGCGCCGCCCAGGCCGGGCACCTGCATGACGATGCGGTCGCCCTTGCGCACCTTGGCCAGGATGTCCTCGCGCAGGTTGAAGACGAAGTAGCTGTCGTCCAGCCGCACCAGCGTCAGCAGCGGACTGTAGGCGTTGATCAGTTCGCCCTGTTCGGCGGGGATCGGCCCGACCTCGCCGTTGACCGGCGCGCGCACCTGCAGGTCGTCGATCTGCGCCTGTAGCTCGGCGATCTGCGCGTCGGCCCGGCGCACCGCGGCCTGCAACGCCTGGCGGCGCTCCTCGCGGTCGCCCTTGAGGCCTTCGTCGAGATTGGCCCGCGCCTCGGCGACGCGGTCGCGGGCGACATCGCGCTCACGCCGCGAGAGGTCGAACTGGGTCCGCGAGAGGAAGCCGCGCTCGACCATCTGCTGGTTGCGCTGGAAATCCGACTCGGCGTTGCGCAACTCGGCCTCGGCCTGTGCCAGGCTGGCCTTGAGCGCGCGGATGCTCTCCTCGCGGGTACCGTGGAGCGACTCGTCGAGCTGCGCCTGGGCCTGGTTGCGCGCCGCGTGCAAGGCATCGAGCTGGGCTTCCAGCTCGGGGCTGTCGAGGCTGATCAGCAGGTCGCCCTGCTTCACCTCGTCGCCGCGCCGCACGTGCAACACCTGGACCCGGCCCTTGGCCTTGGAGGAAACGATGACGTTGGTGGCGTCCGCCTCGCCCTGCAACAGCAGGGGCGGATTGTGCAGGCGCAGGTAGAGGGTGATGGCGACGATCGCGAGGATCAGCAACGGGGTAAAGAGTTTCCATCCCTTCATGGGGCAGGCTTCCTGAACACGACCGGGCGATGGTAGTACATTGCCAGGCCGTTGCGCTGGCCGGAAGCGCGCCGGAGACCGGCTCCGGCGCGGCGACGAATCAGGCTTCCCCTTCGGCGTCCTCGCTCGCCACCCGCCGCGCGGCGGCGCCGTCGGACTTCGCCGAAGGGAAGCGCGCCGAGGCGAAGCGCACCACCAGGATCGCCAGCGCCAGCAGGAGCAACGCCACCGAGACCAGGATGATGCCATCGTCCGGCGTATGGTTGTGCTGGATGTCGGCGATCATCAGGCGGGTCAGCGCGGTCATCGCCACGTAGATCAGGAAGCGTACCGGCATGTGGTTGGTCTTGAAGTAGATACCGACCATCGCGCCCAGCTCGAGGTAGATGAACAGCAGGAGGATGTCGTCGATCGACGCATGCCCCTTGTTCACCATCCCCAGGAAGGCCGCGCCCGCCGCCCAGAACACCGTGGCGCCGATGGCGAACAGGGCCAGGTAGTGGAACGCCTCCACCAGCAGGTTGCCGAGGCTCTCCGCCTGGTGGTGCATGCTTGCGCGCAGGCGCTCGGCCCAATTCTGTTTCATAGCTTCTCCCGACAAAGACGACGGCCACCTGGCCCGAAGCGTGCAAGGCCCAGGCCAAGGCACGTGCGCAGATAGACGTCCGCACGTCGGCGCAGGGTACAGCCCGGCGGTGACAAAGAACTTTCCGGGCGGCACCCAGTCCCAACCAGCACGACAGCATTCAGGTGGTCCGCCATGACCGACAGCAGCCCTTTCCAGCTCCTCACCGAGGCCTTCCAGGCCGAGTACCGGGTCAACCTCAGCCTGGAGCGGCCGGACGGCAGCATCGTCCTCACCCTCTCCAACGAACGCGGGGTCGCCGCCAAGCGCCTGATCCGACCGGCGCAACTGCATGACCTGGAACAGTTGCAGCGGATGATCGAGAGCATCCGCTTCGGCATCGCCATCGAAAACGGCACCAGCGCGCCGCAACTGTTGCAGGCGATGACCCAAGGCAAGGCACGCTGGCCGATAGCTATCTGATGGCAGCGGCGACCTGCGCGCGTCCTTCGCCGGCGCCGAAATAGGCGGCCAGTACCGCCAGGTCGCGGTCTTCCAGCACCCCCGCCAGCTGGCGCAGGCGCAGCCAGGCGTTGAGGTAGGCGTAGCGCGCTTCCGCCAGGTCGCGGCGGGCGCCGTAGAACTGCTGTTCGGCGTCCAGCACGTCGCGATTGACCCGCTCCCCGCCGGCGACGCTGCGCCGCGTCGCCGTCACCTGTTCGCGCGCCGCCGCCACCGCCATCTCATAGGCACGCACCTTGGCCAGGCTGCTGGCGGTCAGGTCGAACTGGCTGTGCAGGTCATTGATCACACTGGCCACCTGGGCATCCAGCTCGGCCTGGGCCTGGGCGTACTTGTCGCCGGCCTGGCGGGTCGCCGCCGACACCCGCCCGCCCTCGAACAGCGGCAGGCTGAGACGCAGGCCGACACTGTCGGTGTCGTATTTCTGCTCGTAGGTGCTTTCCGAAGCCGAGTGCGTCTTGCTGCTGCTGGCGTAGAGGCTGAGCCTGGGCAGGTGGCCGGCACGATTGCGCTCCACCTCGTAGGCCGCCGCCTCCAGCGCATGGCGCTGGGCGCCCAGCTCGGCGCTGCGTTGCAGGGCCACCTGGCGCCAGCCCTCGAAGGTCGCCGGTTGCAGGCGCAACGCCGGGAAACGCTCGATGGGCGCGGCCAGTTCGCGATCCTCCAGTGCCTGCCCGAGCATCGCTTCCAGCGTACGCCGCGCCGCCGCCGCACGATCGCCGGCGGCGATCTCCTCGGCGCGGGTCAGGCTCAGCCGGGCGCGGGTCTCCAGCAGGTCGGTGCGGGTGCCCTCGCCTTCCTCGAAGGCACGCTGGTTGAACGCCAGCTGGGTTTCCAGGGCGCGCCGCTGGGCCTCGGCCAGGACCACCTGCTCGCGGGCGAACAGGGTTTCGCTGTAGGCGGCGAACAGGCGCACCGCCAGTTCCTGGCTGCGCCCGCGGAACTGTTCGTCGGCGAACAGCGCCTGGGCCTCGCCCTGGCGGTAGCGCGCGTAGGCCTCGTAGTCGAACAGCGGCTGCTCCAGGCTGAGGGTCGAGGCGTAGCTGCGATAGTCGCGCTCGACGCGGGCGTCGCCCTGGCTGACGGTGGAGTCGTTGCGCGCCTTGTTGTAGTCGTAGCGCAGGCTCGGCAGCAGGCCGGCACGGCCGATGGCGCGGTTTTCGCTGCCGGCGCGGCGCTCGTGGAGCGCCGCCTGGAAGGTCGGGTCGTGGCGCACCGCCAGTTGGTAGGCGTCCAGCAGGCCCAGCGCCTGGGCCGAAGAGGCCGAAAGCAGCGCGGAGGACAGCAGGCAGGCTCGCAGGCGATTCATTCTTCCCCCAGCGCCAGGTGGGTACGGTCGGCCAGCGGCTTGAACAGGTAGTTCAACAGCGAGCGCTCGCCGCTGCGAACGAAGGCCTCCACCGGCATCCCCGGGCGGATCTCCAGGCCGGCCAGGCGACGTACGCCCTCCTCGCCTACGCGGATGCGCACCCGGTAGTACGGCGCCTCGCTGCGCTCGTCCAGCAGGCGGTCGGCCGAGACCAGGGTCACTTCGCCCTCCACCCGCGGCGTAGTGCTCTGGTTGAAGGCGCTGAACATCAGTTCCACCGGCAGGCCGACGCGGACCTTGTCGACCATCCCCACCGGCAGCCGAGCGTCCACCAGCAGCGGCTGGCGCTCCGGGAGGATTTCCATCAGTTGCTGGCCGGGCGCGATCACGCCGCCCTCGGTGAACACTTCCTGGCCGACCACCAGGCCGGCGACCGGCGCCCGTACCTCGCTGTTGGCCAGGTCGAAGCGCGCGCTGGCCAGGCGGTTGCGCAACTCCTCGGCGCGCACCTGGGCGTCGGCCAGGCTGGCGCGCACCTCTTCCTGGAACTTCTCCCGCCGCTGGGCCATGCGCAGGCGTAGTTCGAGGATCTGCCGGCGGGTACTGCCGAGGCTGCCGAGGTCGCCGGCGATCTCGCCGTTGACCTGGGCCAGCAGGCGCTCGCTGTCGAGCAGGCGGTTGCGCGGCACGTAGCCCTCGTTGGCCAGTTGGCGCAGGCCGCGCAACTGTTCCTCGAGGGCGGCGCGCTGCTGCTCCTTGCTGCGCAGCGCGGCTTGCAGGCCGTCCAGTTGCGCCTGGCTGCCGGCGACCGTCTCGGCGAGACCATCGAGTTCCAGGCGCAGCGCCCGCCGACGGCTGTCGTGCAACTGCCGCTGCTGTTCCAGCAGGGTCGGCAGGCGCGGGTCGTCCAGCGCCAGCAGCTCGGCGGGAAACTCGATCCGCGCCTTTTCATCGCGCTCGGCGCTCAGCCGCGCCAGACTCGCCAGCGTCGCCAGGTACTGGGCGAACAGGCCATCGGCCTGGGCCCGGGCCTGGGTAGCGTCCATCTCCAGCAGCACCTGTCCTGCCTCCACCCGCTCGCCTTCGTGCACGCGGATGTGCCTGACCAGGCCACCGGTAGGGTGCTGCACGGCCTTGCGGCTACCGGCCACCATCACCGTGCCGGAGACCCCGACGCCCTTGTCCAGCGGGGCCAACCCGGCCCACAGGAGAAAGCCGACGAAGCCGAGCAGCACCAGCCCCCAGCCGAGCCGGGAAAAACGCTTCTCGTCCAGTTCCAGCGCCGCGCCGCCGGCGCCGACTTCGCGCAACCGCGCCTGCCCGCTCATCGCGCCGCTCCTCCCGGCACACCGCCGACCGGCATGCCCGGTCCCGGCCGGTAGCCGAAACCGAACGCCGGCGTCGGCCGTGTCGGCGCCGGGGCCGGGGCCGCAGCGGCCGGCGGCGAGGCGCTGGCGAGCACCTCGGCGGTCGCGCCGAAACGCTGCAGGCGCCCGCCATGCAGCAACAACAGCTTGTCGGTCAGCGCCAGCACCGCCGGCTTGTGGGTGACCAGCACCAGGCTGCTGCCCTGCCGGCGCATCGCCGCGATGGCCTCGGCCAGGGCCGCCTCACCCGCCTCGTCGAGACTGGCATTGGGTTCGTCGAGCACGATCAGCGCCGGTCGCCCGTACAGCGCGCGGGCCAGGCCGATGCGCTGGCGCTGGCCGCCGGAGAGACCGGCGCCGCCGTCGCCAAGGCGCGTGTCGTAGCCCTGCGGCAGGCGCAGCACCAGGTCGTGTACGCCGGCCAGGCGCGCTGCCGCCACCACCTTCTCGGCATCCACCTCGGCGAAGCGCGCGATGTTCTCGGCGATGCTGCCGGCGAACAGTTGCACGTCCTGGGCCAGGTAGCCGATGTGCGGCCCCAGTGCCGCCGCGCTCCACTGCCGCAGGTCGGCGCCGTCCAAGCGCACCGCGCCGGACAGCGGCTGCCAGGCGCCCACCAGCAAGCGCGCCAGGGTCGACTTGCCGGAACCGGACGGCCCGATCACGCCGAGCGCTTCGCCAGGCTCCAGGGCGAAACCGAGGTCCTGCAACAATGCCTGCTCGCGTCCCGGCGCGGCCGCGCAGAGCCGCTCGACGCGCAACGCGCCGCGCGGCGCCGGCAGCGGCATGCCCAGGGCAGCCGGCGGATTCTCCTCGAGCAGCCGCGCCAGCCGCTGGTAGGCCTGCCGCGCGCCGCTCCACTGGCGCCAGACCGCGATCAACTGGTCGATGGGGCTGAGCACGCGGCCCATCAGGATCGAGCCGGCGATCATCATCCCCGGGGTGATCAGGCCTTCCACCGCCAGCCAGGCGCCGAGGCCGAGCACCAGCGACTGCAAGGCCAGGCGTACGCCCTTGGAGGTCGCGCCGATCGCCGCACTGCGCTCGCTGCCGAGGTTCTGCCGGGCAAGGAAGGCCTGGTGCTGGGCGAACCAGCGCGCACGCATGGCCGGCAACATGCCCATTGCCGCCAGGGTTTCCGCCTGGCGCAGGTTGGCCGAGGCCTGCTGGGTGGCGAGGATCGACAGTTGCCCGGCCTCGGCCAGCGGTTCGCGCGAGCGGCTTTCGTTGACCCAGGCGAGCAGCACCAGCAACAGCGCCCCAACCAGGGCGAGCAGGCCGAGCCAGGGGCTGAAGAGGAAGATCACCAGCAGGTAGAGCGGGAACCAGGGCGCGTCGAAGAAGGCGAACAGGGCGTTGCCGGTGAGGAACTGGCGCAGGCTGGTCAGGTCGTTCAGCGCCTGCCCGGCGGCCTGCTCGCCGCGCTCCAGGCTGGCGCGGAACGAGGCGTCGTAGATGCGCTGGTTGAGTTGCATGTCGAGCTGGCCGCCGAGGCGGATCACCACCAGGCTGCGCACCCACTCCAGGGCGCCGAGCAGCAGGTAGAGGCCGAGCACCATGAGGGTCAGCATCAGCAGGGTCATGTGGTTGCCGGAGCCGAGCACCCGGTCGTAGACCTGCAGCATGTACAGCGACGGCGCCAGCATCAGCAGGTTGATCACCGCGGTGAACAGCGCGACGCTGCGCAGCGCCGGGCGGAAGCGGCCGAGGGTGGCGAGGATTTCATTGCGCGGCGAGGCCGGCCGGAGCTTCATCGGAGTCGGGTCCTGTGGGTGTCCGGGCCGCGAGCGGGCCCGGAGGACATTGCGGCAGTCTCCGCTTGCCGGGCACGGCCGGCGGAGGAACAATCCGGGGGCCGCCGTCGCCACGGGTGCGAGGCGCAGCGACGGCGGTTCGTGCGCCGGAGAGGAGCGCCAACTCCTCTCCGGCCTTTAGCGCAAGCAGTCCACGAACGCTATCGTGGACAGTTGCTCAGGCCGCCAGGGCCAGGTCGTGCGGCAGTTCCTGCACGCCGACCACGCCGATTTCCGCCGCTGCCGCAGCCGGGGTGGCATGGGCGACGCCGGCCGCGGCCAACTGGTCGAAGGTGGAGTTGATCGACAGGCTCGGGTCGACCGCTTTCAGCAGCGCGTCGATCTGCCCCTGCAGGGCGCTGCTGTCACCGCTCATCAGGCCGTAGACCACCTTGTGCACGGTGCCGTCGCGGCCCTGGGCGATCGGCGAATCCAGGCCCAGGTTGCTGAAGCTCACCTCCTGGCTGTCCAGGGCGTAGCCACCGCTGGAGGCGCCGCCGGTCAGGGTGTCGCCGAGGGCGATGCTGTCCAGCTTGCCCCACAGGGTGTGGCTGGGGTTGCTGAACAGGGTGTAGTGGAGGTCGCCGCCGGCGATGAAGGCCGCGTCGCTGGCGGTGCTCTTCAGCGCGTACTGGCTGCCGTCGAACGGACCGGGGTTGAAGCCGCCGGTATTGCTGCCGTCCACCACCTGGCCCGGACGATGGTTGACGTCGCCGAAGTAGGCCGACCAGTCCGCCAGGTAATCCGCTACGGTCCAGCCGCTGTAGGTGGTGCTGTAGGAAATCGAAATGCTCATGCCAAAACTCCAATTCAACGAGTGGTGAATGCCGGAGCGCACGGATGCCCGCTCCGGTTTTGCCCTTCACTGGGCAAAACGGGGGTCAGAACTGGTATTCGAGGGTGCCTTGCAGGGTCCGCCCGCGACCGAGGGTGAAGGCCAGCACGTCGCCCAGCGGCACCAGGTAGGCGCGGTCGGTGACGTTCTCCATGGCCAGGCGCAGGGTCAGTTCATCGCTCACCCGGTAGCTGCCGTACAGGTCGTAGACGGTGTATTCCTTCCAGTCCGCCGGGTACACGCCGGCCTGCGACACCGTGGCGCCGCCGGCCACCGAGTAGCCTTCGCTGTAGCGGGCACGGGCGCCGACGTCCAGCCTGCGGTCGAAGAAGCGCATGCCCAGGGTCAGCGAGCCGCGGTCCATCGGCATGTGTTCGGCGGAGCCGAGCACCGCGCTGCAATGGGTGGCGGCGTTGGCCTGCTCGTCCGGCCGCATGTCGATCACCGGCGGGCGGCGACCGCTGCCCTTCACCGTCTGGGTGACGCCGCCGAGCCAGGCGGTCTTCGAACAGAAGTCGTTGCTGCCGATCATGTGCGTGTAGGAGAGCTGCCCGTAGGCCAGCCCGGCATCGTAGTCGAGCTGGTACTCGACGCCACGGAAGCGCGTGCTGTCGAGGTTGTTGACGTAGGCGCTGTTGCCGATCCCGGCCATGCCGTAGCCCGGCGGCTGCATGCCCATGCCCATGAAGATGAAGTCGTCGACCCGGGTGTCGAAGTAGGCGACCTTCAGGCCCAGGCGGTCGTCGCTGAACCAGAGGTTCTCCTTCAGCACGTTGAAACCGACTTCCCAGGCCTTCGAGCGCTCCGGACTGAGGAACGGGTTGGGGTACATGTTTTCCGCGCCGCCGCCGTGGGGGCGGCCGGTGATCAGGCTCTCGGTCACTGCCGGCGGGCGCCAGCCCTTGCCGTAGGTGGCGAACAACTGCAACCAATCGACGCCGGGCTTGACCGACAGGCCGAAGGTCGGCGAGAAGCGCCCCTCCTCGCGGTCGACGGCGTATTGCAGCGGCATGTCGGTCTGCCGGGTGGTGCCAAGGATGAAGGTGCGCGCGTTGAAGCCGGTGTCGCCGCGCAGGCGGTAGCGGTCGTAACGCAGCCCGGCGTTGAGGTTGAGCCAGTCGTCGTAGTCGTAGTCGAGACGGGCGAACAGGCTGCCGAGGGTGCGATCGCCCTTGGGGGTCATGCCTTCGGCCGCGGGGAAGTCGACCGCCGAGGTGCTCGCCCGCGGCTGGCTGGAGTCCGGCCGCACCTTGTCGTAGAAGAACTCCAGGCCATAGTTGGCGCGCAGCGTGGAGAGCTCGTCGAGAGCGAAGGTCGAGGTGTTCTGCGCCTGCGCGCCGTAGGTGTCGGTCTGGTAGGTGATCGAGTAGCCGGGGGTGATACCGCGTTGCAGGGTCTGCTGGCGGTTGCGGTTGTCGACGTAGTAGAGCTTGGCCTTGAAGTCCACCAGCGGGTTGTCCGGCGCGTAGCCGTAGTCGATGGCGAAGTTCTGCGCACGCACGTCGCTGCTGCCGAGCTTTTCCCAGAGCGCCTGGTTCTCGGTGTTGAGCATGTTGGCGTCGTCGTAGGACACCTGGGTGGTCAGGTAGCTGAACTGCAGGCGCTGGTCCTGCGGCAGGGCGACACCAAGCTTGGCCAGTCGCGAGCGCATCACGTAGCCGGAGTAGGCCACCGGCGAATGCTTGACCCGCTGCCCGGCCTCGGGATTGAACCAGGCGCCGGTGCGCAGCTCACCGATGCTGCCCTTGGTCCCCGGGTCGTAGTCGCCCAGGTGGCGCTCGCTGGCGGCGACCAGCATGTCCCAGGCCTCGGTGCCGATGGCGAAGGCCGCGCTGCCGATGAAGTGGGTGCCGTTGGCGTCGCCGCCCAGGCCGCTGGTGAGGCGCACCCGGCCACCGACCTGCTTGCCCGGCTTGACCAGGTCGCGGGCCTCCAGGGTGCGGAAGTTGGCGATCCCGCCGATCACCCCGGCGCCGCCCATGGCCGAGCTGGCGCCCTTGTCGATGACCACCTCGCTGAGCAGCTCGGGATCGACGTAGAGCGTCCCGTTGCGCTGCTGGTGGCCGCTCTGCTGGTAGTTCTGGCGCATGCCGTCGACCGACATGTTGACCCGCCCGTAGTCCTGGATGCCACGGATGTTCACCGACAGGCCGGGATCCTGCTGGCTCACCGAGGAGTACACCCCGGGGGTTTCCTCGAGCATGTCGGCGGCATGCCGCGGCGGGTTGCGCTCGATCTGCTCGCGGCCGATCACGCTGACCGAATGCGGCGTCTGGTAGACCCAGTCGTCCGGACGCGCGGCGGAGATCACCGAGGGCGACATCTGCACCAGGTCGTCCTGGCTGACGCGGATCAGGCTCAATTGGTCCTTGCCGGAGAAGCGGTATTCCACCGGGCTGCCCTGGAGCATCTGGCTCAGGCCGTCGGCCAGCACGTATTCGCCGTGCACCGCTGCGCTGCCGAGACCGGCGAAACGCTGGCTGTCGAAGAACACCTGGACCCCGGCCTGCTCGGCGAATCGCAGCAGGGCGCGGTTCAGCGGTTGTGCCGGGATGTCCAGCCGGACCCGGCGCAACGCGGTCTGCTGCTGGCTCGCCGAGTCCGCCCCGTCTTGCGCATGCAGCGGTAGCGCGGCCGTTCCCAGCAGGACCAGGCCCAGCCCCAGGGCCAGTTGCGCCCCCTTGCGACCGCCTCGCACGGCACTCCATCCACGATGTTTCATGACAGCGCCTACACTCCATCGTTTTTGTGTAATAAGAATCAGTCTCGTTAAGAGAACGATGGAGGCAGGGAAAGTCAGTAACGGAAATCGAGAAAATTTTTCGCCGGCGGGATCCACGGCTCGAAAATGCGCTTCCCGGCCCCTGCCGGAACAAGCGCACGGGACGACTGCCCGGCCCGTGGTCGAGGCTCTCGGAAGCGATCGCGCCGCTCAGTACAGCAGCGTCACTCCCGCCAGGCCCAGGCTGCGCACGCCCAGCTCATCGCTGATCGACTGCAACGAGGCCTCCAGGTCGGCGACCCGGAATACCCCGCTGACCCGCCGCTGCGCCAACGCACCGGGAGCCACCAGCAAATGCCCCGGCCGGTAGCGATTGAGGCGCGCCACCACCTCGCCCAGCGGCTGCTCGTCGAAGACCAGCAGGCCGCGCCGCCAACTGGTCAGGTCGTCGAGGCGACCGCCCAGCGGCGCCTCGACGCCGCCCTCCGCGCTGTAGCGCAGGCTCTCGCCCTCGCCCAGCTCGCGGCGTCCGACGGTCCCCGTGCGCGGATGCGCCAGGGCCACCGCGACGCGGTGTTCGAGCACCCCGACCTGGACGCTGCCGTCGTCGTTGCGGCTGACCAGGAACCGAGTGCCCAGCGCGCGAGTGCTGCCGCCGGCGCTTTCCACCACAAAGGGCCGGGTCTCCCGGCCCGCGCGTGGGGCGGCGCGGAAGATCGCGCTGCCTTCGAGCAGGCGCACCCGTCGCTCGCGGCTGTCGTAGGCGACATCGATGGCGCTCTGTGCGTCCAGCTCGACCTCGCTGCCATCCACCAGCCGCAGGATGCGCACCTCGCCCTTGCCGGTGGCGTGGTCGGCCAGCCAGCTCACGCCGGCGTCGCGTTCGTTCCAGGCGCTGCCCAGGGCCAGCAGCACCGCCGCCGCCGCGGCCCAGCCGCGCCAGCCCTTGCGCCGCCCCCCGGCGCGGCGCGGCGCGCTGGCGACCGGCGTCTGAACCATCGTCCGCGGTTCGGCCAGCGATCCCAGCTGTTTCCAGGTCCGTTGCGCCAGCGCCAGCGCGGCCGGGTGCCGGGGGTCGGCCGCCAGCCAGCCGTCCAGCGCTTCGCGCCGGGACCGGTCGAGGTCGCCGCCGTCCAGGCGGATCGCCCATTCGGCGGCCTGCTGGCGGATCTGCTGTTGTTCCTGGGGGCTGTTCACGTGCGGCTCTCGTTGGTCGTTATAGAGGTTCAGACGCGCGAACCGGCAAGACTCGGTAATCCATTCAGCGGGAATCCTCGAGTGCCTGCATCACATGGGCCAGGGCGCGGGCCAGGTGCTTCTGCACCGAGCTATCGGAGATTTCCAGGCGTCTCGCCACCTCGGCATGGGTCAGCCCCTCCAGACGGTTGAGACGGAAGATCTCACGGGTGCGCGGCGGCAGTTCGGCGACTATCTCGCGCAGGCGGGCAAGCGCATCGGCATCCACCGCGGACTCCTCGGGGCCGGGCTGGTCGGCGACGAACCCGGCGAGGTCGTCGTTGGGGCGGGTCTCGGTGCGGCGCCGCCGTTCCTGCCGGTAATGGTCGATGGTGAGGTTGTGCGCGGTGCGGTAGAGATAGGCGTCGACATGCTCGATCGGCTCCTTGTGCCGCTGCTCGGCCAGGCGCAGGAAGCTTTCCTGCGCCAGGTCCGCCGCCAGGTGCGGATCGCGGGTCTTGCGCAACAGATACGACTGCAACTGCCGGGCATGCCTGAGAAACAGTGCCTTGAGATCCTGCTCCGCCAACGGCGCATCCACCCACGTCCTTTCAGAAGGGCAGCAGCATATTTTTTATGATAATGATTTTCAATCGTATTCTTGTGAGATGCCGGGCTCAGCCGAACACCGAGCCGCCGCCGAGGTAGGCCAGGCCCGCGCCAAAGGCCGCCAGCGCCAGCGGCGGGCGCATCGGCGCGTCGTTGATGGCGAAGGCCAGTTGCGCCAGCGGAAACAGCAGCAGGCAGAGCAATGCGCAGGGGATCGAACGGCGGCCGCCGCTGGCCACGGACCAGACATAGCCGATGAGCAGGAGGGCGAAACCGAGGTCTTGCATGCCGGGCATCCTTGCGGGGCGGAAGGTATGCGCCGCGCAACGGGCGGCAGGCGCGCAACCTTAGCAGAAGCGCGGGAGCCGAGGAAAACCCGGCGCGGCCCGTGCCGCGCCGGGTTCGCTCAATTGCCGCTGCAACCGCTGCCCCAGGCCTTGTACTCGACGGTATGCCGCTCGCCCTGCGAGTCCTCGTAGACCAGGCGCGCCGGGACGATCCCACAGGCGCTCCACAGGTCGGTCTTGTAGATCACCCGGGCGATGTCCAGGCGCCCTTCCACGTAATGCTGGCGGAGCGATTTCGAGTCCGGGTTGGGTCCGTAGGGCTGCTGCTGCGCCTGGGCCAGCGGCGCCAGGCCGAGCAGCGCGACAAGTGCCAACGGGATCACTCTCATGAGGATGTCTCCTTGGTAGAACGTTCAGCCTGAAACTACGCTGCGGAGACTGTCAGGCTCATGAGCCCGGCGTGACATTTCTGTCAGACGACGACCGCCCCGGCAATGCGCCAGCAATCCTGGCGCTATCCACGGACGGCAAGACGCCATATACTGTATGGATAACCAGTCAAAGCAACCTTGCGACTCAGAAGGCACAGAGGTGATGAATGGCCGTCGAAGTGGTGTACCGCAGCAGCCGGGATCAGGAGCGTTTGTTCATGGACAAGGCTGAAGCCGATCGTTACGACAAGATGCTGGAGCTGGCGGAAACGCTGGCCGAGGTGCTGCAGAAGGCGGTGCCGTCGCTGAAGGAGGAACAGGTGGAAGAACTCGGCATCTTCATGGCGAAGAACCGCGACGCCTTCGCCCGCGCCTTCAAGAACCAGCCGGACGCCCTCAACGAACTGTTCGAGGAAAACGCCGCGGACGAATGAGCCGCCGCTGCAAGCAAAGCGCAAGGAGCCGAAACATGCCGCGACAACTTGCCGGCCTGCTGTGCGTCCTCCTCGGCCTCGCCGGCGCCCCTGCCCTCGCCTGCCCGTTCCGGGCCACGGACGCCGAGACACCGGCAGCCTCTGCCGGCGCCGCGCAGGTCCTGGCCCTGGGCGGCGCCGGCAGGCTGCAACTCGACCTGCAACGGGCCCCCGCCACCCTGCTGCACAGCGGCGACCTGCTGATCGCCCGCTACGCCGAGGGTCACTACCTCGCCCACCGCCTGCTCGAAGGCAACGAGATGGGCGCGGACGAGGGCGAACGGCTCGACCTTCCGCGACAGGTTCGCCTGCTCTTTGGAGCCCTGCCGCTGGACGGCCTGCCCGACGCCGAGCGCGAGCGTCTCCAGGCGCAGCGCCAGGCCCTCGGCCTGTGCGACCGGCGCGCCAGCGTCAGCCGCTACCGCGTGGCCGGCACCGAGGTCTATCGCCTGCGCGGCAGCCAGGCCGGCAAGCCCTACCACGCGCTCTACCTACTCGACGGTCCCCAGGTGCACTACCTCGACAGCTCCGGCAGCGACGCCTTCATCGAGCAGTTGCTCGCCAGCCTGCGACGCCGCTGAGTCCGCGCGGCGCTTGTCCGACCCGCGCCCGCCTTGCCGGAAACCGGCGCTTGCCGTACAACGCCCGGCAGCCCCATCGACCAGGAAGGTCCCATGCCCACTCTCCCCGCCTCCCCCGTCCGCTCCCGACGCTGGCGCCTGGACCGGCGCAGCCTGCTGCTGGCACTGCTGCTGTTCGGCCTGCTGGTCCTGCTCGCCACCCTGGGCCGGCATTGGGGCTGGATACGCAGCTTCGGCGGCGACCTGCTGGCGGTGGTCTGGCTCTACTACCTGATGGGCAGCGCGCTCAGGGCGCCAGCCGCCTGGCTGGCATCCGCCGCCTTTGCCGTCGGCGCGCTGCTGGAACTGGGCCAGTACCTGGCGGCGCAACTGCATTGGCAATTCTCCAGCCCCGTGCTGCGCATCGTTCTCGGCAGCACCGCCGACGGCTTCGACCTGCTCGCCTATGCCCTCGGCGCGCTGCTGGCATGGTGGCTGGAGCGCCGGCGCTGATCAGCCGTCGGGCTGCTCCAGGGCGTTCACCAGTACCTTGAGGAAACGCGCCGCCTCGCCACCGGTGGCGGCGCGGTGATCGAAGGTCAGCGAGAGCGGCAGGATCGGGTGGATCGCCATCTCGCCGCGCCAGGCCACTACTTCGTCGCGGATGCCGCCGGCGCCGAGGATGGCCACCTGCGGCGGCACCACCACGGGGTTGGCGTAACGGCCGAACAGGGTGCCGAAGTTGGATAGGGTCAGGGTCGCGCCGAGCATTTCCGCCGGCGGGATCGAGCGTGCCTGGACGTCTTCGCGCAGGCGCCGCATACCGGAGCGCAGGTCCTCCGCCGAACGCGCACCGACGTCGCGCAGCACCGGCACGAACAGGCCGTCCGGGGTGTCCACGGCGATCCCCAGGTCGAGCCGCTCATGCAGTTTCAGCGACAACGAGGCGCCATCGAACCAGGCGTTGAGGGTCGGCTCGGCGCGACAGGCCTCGGCCAGCGCCTGGGCCAGGCGGATCAACGGGTCGCGTGCGGTCTTCCAGCGATGCAGGTCGGCGTCGCCGTAGATCGTCACCGGCACCACCTCGGCATGCGAGCGCGCCATGTTCAGCGCCATGCTCCGCCGTACCCCGCGCAAGCGCTCGCCGCCGAAGCGTTCGCGGGCGCCCTGGGCGGCGGCCTCGACGTCGCCGCGGGTGATCAGGCCATCCGGGCCGGAGCCGCTCAGGCCGGCCAGCTCGACGCCCTGCTGGCGGGCGAACTGGCGCACCGCCGGGGTCGCGCGCGGTGCCAGGTGCTCGCGGGTGGATGGTGCGGCGCCGATGAAGAAACGGTCCTCCAGGGCGCTACCGCCGCCCTCCAGGCGCCCCACCACGGTACCGGCGTCCGCCTCCTCGCCCTCGAAGCCCACCAGCGGTTCGCCGACGTGGAGGATGTCGCCCTCGGCGCCGAACAGCTTGCCCACCACCCCATCGTAGGGCGCGGGGATGTCCACCAGCGCCTTGGCGGTTTCCACCGAGACCAGGCGCTGGTCGGCGCGCACGCTGTCGCCGGCCTTGACGTGCCATTCGACGATTTCCGCTTCCTGCAGGCCCTCGCCCAGGTCGGGCAGCTTGAAGTGCTTCATGGTCGTCTCCCCTTGGCTCAGGCGTAGCCGAGCACGGTGTCGCAGGCCGCCAGGATGTCCTCCACGGCGGGCATGTACAGCGCTTCCAGGCGGTACAGCGGCGGCGGGATATCGGCCGCGGCGACCCGCTGGATCGGCGCCCGCAGGTCGAACAGGACGCGCTCGTAGAGGCTCGCGGCGATTTCCCCGCCGAGGCCGCCGCTCTTCGGCGCCTCATGGACGATCACGCAGCGACCGGTCTTGCGCACCGAAGCTTCGAGGGTGTCGAGGTCGAGCGGCTTGAGGCAGGCGACGTCGATCACTTCGGCCTCGATGCCGCGCTGCGCCAGGCGCTCGGCGGCCTGCTGGGTCTCGTGGACGCTGGCGCCCCAGCTGACCAGGGTCAGGTCGCCGCCTTCGCGGAGGGTGAAGCAACTGTCCAGCGGCAGGCGCCGGGCGTCGTCCGCCAGCGGCTGCGGGTTCATCCGGTAGAGCCGGGTCGGTTCGAGGAAGATCACCGGATCGGGATCGTCGATCGCCGCCAGGAGCAGGCCGTAGGCCCGCGCCGGCGACGACGGCACCAGCACGCGGACGCCGGGGATGTGCGCGAACATCGCCTCGGTCGCCTCGCTGTGGTGCTCCGGCGCGCGGATTCCCGCGCCCATCGGCGTGCGCAGCACCAACGGGCAGGCCAGGCGGCCGCGGGTGCGATTGCGCAGGCGGCTGGCATGGGACACCAGTTGCTCCATGGCGGCGTAGATGAAGCCCATGAACTGGATCTCCATCACCGGCTTCAGGCCCTGGGCGGCCATGCCGATGGACAGCCCGGCGATCATGTTCTCCGCCAGCGGCGTATCCAGCACCCGCTTGAAGCCGAAGCGCTCGCGCAGGCCGAGGGTGGCGCGAAACACCCCGCCGTTGACCCCGACGTCTTCGCCCAGCACCACCACCGCCTCGTCCTCGGCCATGGCCCGGTGCAACGCCAGGTTGACCGCCTCCAGAAGGGCCAGGCGTTTCGCTTCGCCGTTGCGCTCATTCATGTTCGGCCCCTCCCTGCCGCCGCGCGGCGCGTTCCAGCAATTGCTCGCGCTGCTCCTCCAGGGCCGCCGGCCAGCGCGCGTAGACATGCTCGAACAGTGCCTGCGGCGCCTGCGCGGCGAACGTCTCGAAACGCTCCACCGCCTCCTGCACCCGCGCCTGGCACTCGCCCACCAGCGCCTGCTCGCGCTCCTCGTCCCACTGGCCGCGGCCGGCGAGGAAGGCGCGCAGGCGCTTGATCGGCTCCTCGCGCCAGGCCTGGTTGACCTCCTCGGCGGAACGGTAGCGGCTGGCGTCGTCGGCCGTGGTGTGGTCGCACAGGCGATAGCTGATGCACTCCAGCAGGGTCGGCCCCTTGCCCTGGCGCGCGCGCTCCAGGGCCGCGCGGACGCGTTCGGCGACCGCCAGCACGTCGTTGCCGTCCACCTGTTCGCCGGGGAAGCCGGCACCCACCGCCTTCTCCGCCAGGGTCGGCGCGCCGCACTGGATGCGCCGCGGCACCGAGATCGCCCACTGGTTGTTGTTGACCACGAAGAGCACCGGCAACTGCCAGGCGCCCGCCACGTTCAGCGCCTCGAGGAAATCGCCCTTGCTGGTGGCGCCGTCGCCGCAGGTGGTCACCGCCACCCGGTGCTCGCCGCGGATGCGGAACGCCGAGGCGACCCCGCAGGCATGCAGGGCCTGGGTGGCGATCGGCACACAAATGGGAAAGTCCTGCGCCGCCAGCGGTTCGGCGTAGTCGCTGCCGCGCTCGTCGCCGCCCCAGTAGAGGAGGATGTCCTCCATGCGCACACCGCGCATCAATTGCACCGCGGTATCGCGGTAATAGGGCACCAGCACGTCTTCGGCGCGCATCTGGCTGCCGATGGCCACGCCGATGGCTTCCTGGCCGAGGGTTGGCGCATAGGTGCCGATCCGTCCGGTACGCTGGAGGGCCACCGCCTTCTGGTCGAACAGGCGGGTCAGGAGCATCTGCCGGTAGAGGCCGACCAGCGCATCGCTGTCGCCGGCCCAGGCGGGCAACTCGCCGAGGGGCCGACCGTCGCTGTCGAGGTAGCGGGTGAAAGGCGGGTCGATCCGGTTGTGAACCATCGCAAACCTCCTCCGCACGCCGGGTAGGCGTGCCGCTCAGGGTCGCGCCGCGGGTGGCGGCGTGCACGCGCGGCACCGCGGGGGTGGCCCGCACTGCCGCTGGCGAGGCCCGCTGGCGGCCTCGCCGGAAACGCCGGCCCGTCACTGCGGGCCGTAGAGAATCCGTTCCGCCAGACGGTCGGCGATCCGCGCCGGCGACTGGTGGTCGGCCTGGGCATGGGCATAGATCTCGGTGAGCCGCGCGGGAATCCGCGCCAGGTGCGCGGTGATGCTGTGCGGATCGGCGCCGCGGTGCTTGAGGGCGACGTAGATCAGGCCGCCGGAGTTGATCACGTAGTCCGGCGCATAGAGGATGCCGCGCGCCTCCAGCTCGTCGGCGACCTCCGGCCGCTCCAACTGGTTGTTCGCCGCCCCGGCCACCGCCGCGCAGCGCAACTGGCTGACGCTCTGGCTGGTGAGCACGCCGCCCAGCCCGCAGGGCGCGAGGATGTCGCATGGGGTGGAAAGCAATGCCTCCGGCGCCAGCGGATGGGCGCCGAGCTGCTCGACGGCCAGTTGCACCCGGCCGGGATCGAGGTCGCAGACCAGCAGCTCGGCGCCGACCGCCGCCAGTTGCTCGGCCAATGCGTAGCCGACGTGGCCGAGCCCCTGCACCGCGACCCGCAGGCCTTCCAGGTCGTCGCTGCCGAGGCGCGCCTGGGCGCTGGCGCGAATCCCGGCGAACACGCCGAGGGCGGTATGCGGCGAGGGGTCGCCGGCCTGGGTGGTGCTGGTGACGTGGCGGGTCTGCTGGGCGATGCAGTCCATGTCGGCGCTGGAGGTACCGCTGTCCACCGCAGTGATGTAGCGTCCGCCGAGGCTTTCGATGAAGCGCCCGAAGGCCTCGAACAGCGCGCCGCGATTGTCCAGGTGCGGCGGGCGGATGATCACCGCCTTGCCGCCGCCCTGCTCCAGCCCGGCCAGGGCCGCCTTGTAGCTCATGCCCTGGGCCAGGCGGATGGCGTCGCCGATGGCGGCTTCGTCGTTGGGGTAAGGCAGGTAGCGACAACCACCCAGTGCCGGGCCGAGTCGCGTGCTGTGGATGGCGATAATGGCCTTGAGTCCCGTGGCCGGGTCTTGGGCGAGGTGGAGACCCTCGAGCCGGGCCGCGTCCATCATGTCGAACATGCTGGGGCTCCCCTGCTTGCTGCTTGTTGTCCGGGCCGGGCCGTTGCCGCCCGGCACCTTCAGTATAGGCAGGCGTCGGCGAAACGCCCGCAAGGCCGACGACCAGGCGGCGGCGCTCGCCGAGCCGGGTACTGGACGAAGCTTCGGCGGACGGTTACAACCTTGGGGTCCGCCCGCTCGAAACCGGCCCCGGCGTGCTCCGAACGGCCCGTCCGCAGCGATCCAGGCGCACCAGGAGGAAAGCCATGGACCCGCGTCAAGCCTGCCTCGATTGTCTCGCCCAGGAACCGCCAGCGCTGTTCGAGGCGGCCCTGTGGATCGCCGCGGAGCACCTCCCGGCGTATTCGCCCGCCCACGCCCTGCGCGAGCTCGACGAACTCGTCCGGCAGATCGGCGCGAGCCTGGACGACCGCGCCTCGGCCAGCGAGCGCGCCCAGGGGTTGCTGCGGCGAATGAGCGAACAGGGTTTCTGCGAGGACGACGACTTCCCCCTGCAACCGCGCTCGGCCCTGCTTCCGCTGGTGCTGCAGCGGCGCCAGGGACAGCCGTTGTCGCTGGCGCTGGTGGCCATGGAACTGGCGCGGCGGCTGGACATTCCGCTGGTCGGAGTGAACTTCCCGGGACGCTTCCTGCTGCGCGTGCCGCAGGCCGACCATCTGCTCGACCCGGCCACCGGACGGCGCCTCTATCCCACCGACTGCCGCGAACTGCTGCTGCGCCTGCAGGGGCCGAAGAGCGAGCTGCAGGCCGCCTACCTGAAGCAGGCCTCTCCCGGGGAAATCCTCCAGCGTCTGTCGCGCAACCTGCGACAACTGCACAGCGCCGCCGGCGAGCCGCTGGCCGCGCTGAAGGATGCCCAGCGGGTGATCGAACTCGGCCCGGTGGGCGCCGCCGACCACGAGGCCCGCGCCGGCCTCTATCGGCAACTGGATTGCCCGCAGGCGGAACGCTACGACCTGGAACGCGCGCTCTTGCTCAGCGACGATCCCACCGAGCAACTGCGCCTCGGCCAGCGCCTGGGCGAACTCGCCCCGCCGACCGGCCGCGCCCTGCACTGAGGCCGCTCAGGCGAGCAGGCCGAGGGCCTTGGCCCGCGCCACCGCCTGGGTCCGGCGGGCCACCCCGAGCTTGCCGTTGATCCGCCGGGCGTGGGTCTTCACCGTGTGCAGGGAAATGAACAGTTGCTCGCCGATCTCCTGGTTGGAGCAGCCCTGGGCGATCAGGCCGAGCACCGCCAGTTCCCGGCAACTGAGCGGACTGAGCCCCTCCTCTTCTTCCCCCGGCAGGGCGGCGAACAGTTGCGGCTGGCGATCCCGCAGTCGCCGCTGCGGCAGTTGCAGGCCCAGCCGCTCCGCCAGTTCCAGGCCGCTGCGCAGGGTTTGCTGGGCCTGGGGCAATTGTCCGGAGAGGAACTGGCACTCGGCGATACCCATGCGCACTTCGCAGAGCAGCGTCTGCCGCCCCTGCGCCTCGAGAATGGCGAGCAGCCCGCGCAGCCGCGCTTCGGCGGCGGCAGCCTCACCGCTGTAGAGTTCGGCCAGCGCCAATTGGTGCTCTACCCGCGCTTCCAGCTCCGGTTCGGAGGGCGGCGACAGGCGCGCCCGTCCCGGCTGGAAGTAGGCGCGGACCCGCAGCAGGATCTCCCGCGCCTGCGCCGGCCGTCCCTGCTGCAGGGTCAGGGCGGAGCTGACCAGCAGTAGCGCGCCGCGATACAGCGGATCGGGGACATGGCGCTGCTGCATCAGCCGCTCGACCTCCAGCAGGCGGTTGAACGCCGCGTCCAGGTCGCCCTGCCCGGCTTCCAGCAAGGCCAGTCCCAGGTAGCCGTAGAGCGCCCAGGGATCGAGATTCTCCCGTGCCTGCTCCAGCCCCAGCCGATACCAGTGCCCGGCCTCGACCTCGCGGCCCTGCTGCAGGCACAGGCGCGCGCGGCGCAGGGCGATCCGGCCGAGCATCGGGCTGCCCTGCTGGCCGAGGTCCTCCAGGTAGCGCTGGGCGCGATCGAGGACGCCTTCCGCGCGCAGCAGTTCGCCGCGCTGCTCCAGCCACTGCGCCCGCTCCAGTTCGATCAACGCCTCGAAGATCAGGCTGTCGTGCTCGCGCGCCAGGCGCAAGGCATCGCGGCCGATCAACCGCGCCTGGTCCATCCGCCCCTCGATCATCGCCAGTTGCATCAGCGCCGAGCGGCAGATCAGTCCCTGCGACCAGGCATCCTCCGGCAGTTGCTCCAGCGCCTCGCGCAGGTAGTCGGCGGCGCCGCGCTCGCCGCGGCAGTGCAGGAGGATCCCGAACAAGCCCTGCCATTGCGCCAGCAGCACCCGCTGGCGGGACGCCGAGGGCATCGGCAGGAAGCGCGCCAACTGGCCGATGCAGTCCTCGGCTTCGGCCAGGCGTCCGGCGTAGAGCAGCGTCCAGGCATTCAGGATCACCAGGCGCGGCGTGCTGGCCAGCAGCGCCGCCGGCAGTTCGTCGCGCAGGGCCAGGACCATGCCGATGTTGTGGCCGTGCAGCAATTGCTCCTCGGTGAGCTTCTGCAACAATCCGGCGGCGGTTTCCGGTTCGTCGGCGGCCAGCGCCTGGTCGACCGCCTCGCGGGTCTCGCCGTGTTCGGCGAACCATTCGCAGGCTTCCCGGTGGAAGTCCCGCTGCGGGCGCTGCGGCGCTTCGCGCCAGGCCTCGCGGATCGCCGGCGGCAGGCTGTAGCGCTGGTTCGTATCGGCCAGCAGGGGGAAGCCCCGCGCCAACAGGTCGTCCAGCCCGTGGGGCAGTTCCTCGAACAGCCGGCGGAACAGCTCCGGACCGACTTGTGGCAGCCAGGCCAGGGCACGCGCGGCGTCGGCCAGCGGCGGCGGCAGCTCGTCGAGCAACTCGTGCTGGAGGTATTCCTGCAACAACGGTCCGGCCGTCTCTTCGCCGACCAGCAGGCGCAAGCGCAACGCGGCGCACCAACCGCCGCTGCGTTCCAGCAGTGCCCCGGCCGTAGCGGCATCGGCGCTGCGCCCGTGCAGGCGGAGCAGTTCGGCGACCTCGTCGGCATCGAACGCCAGCAGGCCGCCGTCGACCTCCAGCAACTCCCCTTCCAGCAGCAACCGCGCCAGGTTGCACTGCGGCCGCCGCCGGCTCGCCAGCCACCAGCCCACCCGTGGCGAGGCCGCGCTCAGCAGGCGATCGAGGCAGGCGTCGAGGGCGGGGTCGGGGTGCCGTGGGTAATCGTCGAGCAGCAGCCACAGCGCGGAAGCGTTACGCAGCCGCCGGCACAGCTGCGCTTCGTCGCTGTCCTCGGGCAAGCCGAGGGCGCCGGCCAGGCGGCGGCGGAAGGTCGCGGGGTCCAGCGCTTCCCCGCCCAGCGCCAGCCAGACCACCTGCACGCCAGGCGGCGCCCGCCGCGCGCATTCTCCGAGGAGGACGGTCTTGCCGCTGCCGGCGGGCGCGCAGAGCAGTCGCAGGCGGCATTCGCCGCGCAGCAGCGGCTGGTGCAAACGGGGCCGCGGCAGGTGCTGCGGCGGCAGCCGCGGCAAGGCGGCGGGCAGCTCGGTCGGCTCGGTCATGGCAGTGCTCTTGTTCTGTCGAAGCGCCTTGCCGGGAGCCTAGACCGCGCCTGCCCCGCTGCTGAACGATGATTGCGCCGGGTGATGGGCCGTCATAACGAACGAGCGCGTCGGCACAAGCCGACACGCTCGTCGCGACTGGCCGGGACTCAGCGTACCCCGGCGTTGCGCAGGGCGGCCGGGGTGTAGTCGGCGGACGAGGCCTTGAAGCCGAACTCGTAGCCGCGCTTCTCCTCGTTGTTCATGCCCAGCGCCAGGTAGCGACCGGCGATCACGTCGTAGAGCGCCTCCAGGGTGTAGCCGGCGACCTTCTGGTCGTAGTGGTATTGCGCGTGGCCCTCGCCGACCCGCCAGAGCTGGCCGCGACCGTCGTAGTGGTCGACCAGGGCGATCTGCCAGCTGTCCTCGTCGATGTACATGTGGCGCTTGGCGTAGATGTGCCGCTCACCCGGCTTCACCGTGCCGACCACTTCCCACACCCGGTGCAGCTCGTAGCGGGTCAGGTCCTGGTTGATGTGCCCGGCCTTGATGATGTCGCCGTACTTCAGGGTCGGGTCGTTGAGCTTGTAGGCGTTGTAGGGGATGTACATCTCGCGCTTGCCGACCAGCTTCCAGTCGTAGCGGTCCGGGGCGCCGGAGAACATGTCGAAGTTATCCGAGGTGCGCAGGCCGTCGGCGGCGGTGCCCGGGCCATCGTAGGCCACCTGCGGGGCGCGCCGCACGCGGCGCTGGCCGGCGTTGTAGACCCAGGCCAGGCGCGGCTCCTTGACCTGGTCGAGGGTCTCGTGGACCAGCAGCACGTTGCCCGCCAGGCGCGCCGGCGCGGTCACCTGCTGCTTGAAGAAGGTGAGGATGTTGGCCGCCTTGCTCTGGTCGAGGTCAGGCATGTTCTGCGGGAACGCCACCGACTCCTCGAAGCGGATCGGCGTGAAGCTGCCGTTGGTCTGCGGGGTGGCCTGGACGATGATGCGCTTGAGGTTGCCGCCGCGGTAGCGGGTGATGTGGTTCCAGAGCACTTCGACACCGTTCTTCGGGATCGGGAAGGCGTAGTAGCGGCTCTTCTCGAAATTCGACAGGCCGTTGCCGTCGTTGATCGGCTGCACGTTCAGCGCGCTCTGCTTGACCGCCTCGTCGATCTCGGCCGGCAGGGCCACCGTGCGATGGGTCTTGTACACCGGGATCCGATAGGTCTCCGGGTAGCGCTTGAACATCGCCAACTGGCCGTCGGAGAGCTTGTCCTTGTATTGCTCGACGTTCTGCGCGGTGATGGTGAACAGCGGCTTCTCGTCGGCAAAGGGATCGGAAAGGAAGCCCTTGCCGTCGACCTTGCCGGCGCTGGCCGCGAGGCCGCCGGTCCAGGCCGGGATGCTGCCGTCGGCGTTGCCTTCCTTCTGCGCGCCGATGGGGGTCAGGCTGCTGCCGAGCTTGGCGGCCTCGTCGGGCGAAACCGCCGCCGTCACCGAACCGGCCAGCAGGCTGAGGGCCAGCGCCCCGGAGGACAGGAGTCGTGCTGTTTTCATGCGTCGTTATCCTTGTTCGTATCCGCGAAAGCGGCCGCCCCGAGGGGCGGCGGACCTCAGAAGTTCACCCCGAAGCTCACCGCGAGGAAGTCGCGGTCGTTGATCGGGTTGTAGTTGCCGCCGAAGAAGTCGGTGTAGCTGATGCTGGCGGTATAGGTGTTCTGGTAGTCGGCATCGAGGCCGACGCTGACGGCCTTGGCGCCCTCGCTGAAGTTCGGCCCGTAGCCCTCGACGTCGTGCGACCAGGCCAGGTTCGGCTTCAGGTTGACCCCGGCGAACACGTTGGGATATTCGAGGATCCCGCGCAGGCGGTAGCCCCACGAGTTGCGGGTGTAGAAGCCGTGGCTGTTGCACTCCTGCGGGTTGGCCACGTTGAGCGCGCCGGTGCACAAGGCGTTGTTCGGCAGTTCGCCGATGCCGTAGATGGCGTCGCGGCCGTAGCGCAGGTCGTCGCCGTCGACCCCGCTGAGGTGGTTGTAGCCGACTTCGCCGACCACGGTCAGGCGGTCGGCCGCCAGTACCCGGTCGAAGAACTGGGTGACGGTCACCTGTGCCTGGGTCACCGGCTTGCGCACGTAGCCGTTGATCACCTCGCCGGCGCGCGGGGTGGCGAAGCCGCTGTCGTAGATCGGGTTGCCGAACAGGGTGGTCGGGTAGATCGCGGCGATCGACATGTCGGTGCTGTTGATTTGTAGCGGCATGTTCGGCCGGTAGCTCAGCTCGCCGGCCACCGAGGTGCTGCCGATGTTGGTCTGGAAGCTCAGGCCGTAGAGGCGGATGTCCTCGGGATAGTCGATGAAGTAATAGCCGGTGGAGCGCCCGGTGACCGGGTCGGAGGTGGCCAGGCCGTTGCCGGCGATCACGCTGTAGTACGGGTTGCGACTGTGGTAGTTCATCGCGTACAGGCCGAACTCGGTGTCGTTCAGCTCCGCCGCGTACCAGCGCAGGGCCAGGCCCCACTGGCCGCTGTCGCGGGCATCGCGATCGCCGGCGCGCGGCAGGTAGCGGTAGCCGTTGGCCGGGTTCGGGTCGAAGTCGCTGCCGGCGTAGACCATCCGCTCGCAGCCATCGGCGACCACGTCGGTGGTGGAGAAGAAGGTGCCGCAGTTGTCGATCACCGTCTGGTCCCATTCCAGTTGGTAGAAGCCTTCGACGGTCAGCGCGTCGCTGATGCCCTGGGACAGGTAGAGCATGTTCACCGGGATCAGGCCTTCCTTGATCTCCGCGCCGGGCCGGCGGAACGCGGCGACGTCCATCGGGTTGATGCTGTTGATCGAGTTCTGGATGAACGTGCTCTCGCCCCAGCTCACCACCTGCTTGCCGACCCGCACGCTGCCGGGCAGGTCGCCGATGCTGTAGTTGTGGTAGAGGAAGGCATCGAGCAGCTGCGCCCCGGAGGACTTGGCGCCCTCCTTGCGGTTGTGGTCGTCGATGTCGTAGAGCAGGCGGTGTTCGTCCTTCAGCTCGAAGTCGTACCAGTACTTGCCACGGAAGAACGCGCCGGTGTCGCCGTACTTGAGTTCGAGATCGTGGATGCCCTTGAAGATCTTCGAGAAGGTTTCGCCCTTCTTGAAGTTGAGCCGGCCGTCGTCGGAGGTCTGCGACGAGGCGTGGCCGCCGTTGCGGGTGCCGATGTAGTCCTTGTCGGCGGAACGCATGGACCAGCTGGCCCCCACCGACAGCGACGAGTCGAATTGCCCTTCGATCTCCCCGATGTTGAATGACACGGCCGAGGCCTGGGTGGCGCAACCCAGGGCTGTGGCCGCAGCGAGTGCGTGCAGAGGGAAGATTCCGCGCCTTTTTGTTGTTGTCATGCGGCTCTCCTGACAGGGTCGAGGTGGCTACACCCTACCCAGCGGCCCGAACGGCGGTAAGCGCACCAAGGAGGTATTCCGGCTGTCGCCCGAAAGAGTGAACAGGGGCCCTGGAAAGCGCCTCGGCGAACGCCATATGCAGGATGGATACGCCGTCATCCAGTGCATGGATGACGGCGCGGCACTGTTCCGCCGGCGGCGGCGATGGCATCCTTCGCTGCATGCAGCCCGAACAGACCATTCCCGCCGACCGCGACCTCGCCGACGCCACCCGCGAGACGGTCATGCGCTACCACCTCAGTTGGAAGCACCGCGACATCGACGCGGTGATGGCGCTCTATCATCCCGAGGTCGAATACAACGACTTCTTCCAGAACCGCCGGATGCGCCTGGCCGATCTTCGCGAGTACGTCGAGGCGACCATGCCCAAGGGCCCCGACGAGTCGCTGGAGCACACCGACCGTATCCGCTTCGACGGCGATACCGCCTTCATCCAGTACCGCCTGCGGGTGACCCTCAGCGGCCGCCTGGCTTCGTTCCGCGCCAGCGAGGCGATCACCGTGCGCGACGGCCTGATCTGGCGCATCAACGAATACGCCTCGCTGGTCCACGAAAGCGGCGGCGGAGCCCAGGCCGGCGGCGACGGCCGGCCGCCGGCCAGCCGCCTGGGGCTTTCGGCCAAGCAGCTGAGCCTGCTGGCGCGCGACCTGGAGCACTACTTCCAACAGGCCCAGCCCTATCTCGATCCGGACCTGGACCTGACCCAGGTGGCCAATGCCACCGGCTATACGCGCAACCAGATTTCCTACCTGCTCAACCAGGTGCTCGGCCTGAGCTTCTACCAGTACGTCAACCAGACCCGCCTGCAACACCTGCTCGGCCAGCTTTCCGGCGAGCTGCCCGGACGGGTCGACGAACTGGCCTTCGCCGCCGGCTTCAATTCGCTGTCGGCCTTCTACCGCTGCTTCCGCCAGCACACCGGCCAGTCTCCGCGCGAATACCTGAAGCGCCTGTCGTCGCGCCGCTGAGATTTCCCAGCGGACCCGCGCGCACGACAGGCGCACGGCATCTTCCTACTCTCGCCGCATTCCCCCTTCCCTCTCGCGATGGAGCCCTCTATGTCGGCCTGGCGCTACCTCAGCCTGTGGATGAATCAACTGGACGATCCGCTCGAAGCGCGCCCGTCCCTGGAAGAATCCCTCGAGGTCGACGTGGCCATCGTCGGCGCCGGCTACACCGGCCTCTGGACCGCCTATTACCTGAAGCGCCGGGCGCCGCAGTTGCGCGTCGCCATCGTCGAGGCGGAAACCGCCGGCTTCGGCGCCTCGGGGCGCAACGGCGGCTGGCTGATGGGCAACCTGCTCGGCGAGGACGGCCTGCTCGCCGGCTTGCCGCCGGAACGGCGCCGGGCCGGCTACGACCTGCTGCACGGGATTCCCGACGAGGTCGCGCGGGTGCTGCAAGAGGAAGGCATCGACTGCGACTACCGCAAGGGCGGCGTGCTCTACTGCGCGGCGCGCTACCCGGAACAGGAACGCCGCCTGCGCGCCTATCTGCATGATCTCTATGCCGAAGGCCTGGACGAAAGCGACTACCGCTGGCTGACGCCGCAGGAACTCGACCAGCAGTTGCGCATCCCCGGCAGCTACGGGGCGATCCATTCGCCGCACTGCGCCACCATCCAGCCGGCCAGGCTCGCGCGCGGCCTGGCCCGCGCGGTGGAGCGCCTGGGCGTGCGGCTGTTCGAGAAGAGCCGGGTGCTGCACTGGCAACGCGGCCTGCTGCGCACCGAGCGCGGCGAACTGCGCGCCGAATGGATCGTGCCGGCGGTGGAAGGCTATGCCGCCAGCCTGCCGCCACTGGGCCACTACCAGTTGCCGGTGCAGAGTCTGCTGGTGGCCACCGAGCCGCTGCCGTCGTCGGTCTGGGCGGAGATCGGCCTGGAGCGCGGCCAGGCCTTCAGCGAATTCAGCCGCCAGGTCACCTACGGCCAGCGCACCGCCGACGACCGCCTGGCCTTCGGCGCGCGGGGCGGCTACCGCTTCGGCGGCAAGCTGCGCAACGACTTCAGCCTCGACGACGAGGAAGTCGGCCTGCGTCGCTACCTGTTCGGCGAACTCTTCCCGCTGCTCAAGGACGCCAGGATCAGCCACACCTGGGGCGGCAACCTCGGCATGGCCCGGCGCTTCCGCCCGCACATGCTGCTCGACCGCGCCAGTGGCATCGCCCTCTCCGGCGGCTACGGCGGCGAAGGGGTCGGCGCCAGCAACCTCGGCGGCCGCACCCTGGCCGCGCTGATCCTCGGCGAGGACAGCGAGCTGCTGCGGCAGCCCTGGGTGCTGGGCGAGCGTCCACTGGACAGCCTGGCCCGCTGGGAACCGGAACCCTGCCGCTGGCTCGGCTACAACGCGATCATCCGCAGTTTCGTCCATGAGGACCGGGTCCTTGCCGATCCGCACAGCGCGCCCTGGCGCCGCAGCCTGGCGCAAACCCTCGCGGCCGGCATGGAAAGCCTGATGCGCTGAGAATCCCCTCCACCTCCCACAGAGGAAAAACCGCATGGCCCTGACCCTTCTGAAAAATACCGCCGGCGCCGATCTTGGCGCCGCCAGCCCGGTCGCGGTGCCGCTTGGCGAGCCGGTCGCGCAGACCCGCGCCTACGCCGTGGAGCGCACCGACCAGGTGGAAACCGGCATCTGGGAATGCACCCCCGGACGCTGGCGGCGGCAGATCGTCGAGCAGGAGTTCTGCCACTTCCTGCAAGGCCGCTGCACCTTCACCCCGGACGGCGGCGAGACCATCCGCATCGAGGCCGGCGATGCCCTGCTGCTGCCGGAGAACAGTCTCGGCGTGTGGGATGTGCAGGAAACCGTGCGCAAGAGCTACGTGATCATCCACCGCTAGCCCACGCGGCGCGACGGCGTCACTCGAAGCGCCCGTGGCGCCCCTCGCCGTCCTTGAAGCGCTGCGCGCCCTCCAGGGTCTCGCCGCTCTCGATCACCGCCAGCCCGCCCTGGAATTCGTTGGCCAGGGCCACGTCGAAGGACAGTTCCCACTGCGCGTATACGCTGGCGCGGTCGGCGAGCATGCAGGTCTGCGGGAAGGCGGCGAGTTCCGCCGCCAGCTCCTCGGCCTCGGCTCGCGCCGAACCGCTCGGCACCACCCGGTTGGCCAGGCCGATCTGCAACGCTTCGTCGGCCTTCACCGGACGCCCGGTGAGGATCAGGTCGAGCGCCCGGCCCTGCCCGACGATCCGCGGCAGGCGCACGCTGCCGCCATCGATCAGCGGCACCCCGAAACGCCGGCAGAACACTCCGCAGATGGCGTCCTCGGCCATCACCCGCAGGTCGGCGAGCAGCGCCAGCTCCAGCCCGCCGGCCACCGCATAGCCTTCGATGGCGGCGATCAGCGGCTTGCCGAGCTGCATGCGGCTCGGCCCCATCGGTCCGTCGCCCTCCGCCTCCAGGCGATTGCGCCGCTCGCCATCCTCGGCCACCGCCGCCAGGTCGGCGCCGGCGCAGAAATTGCCGCCGCTGCCGGTGAGTACCGCGACCCGCGCCGTATCGTCCGCTTCGAACTCGCGCAGGGCGTCGGCCAGGGCCTGGGCGGTCGGCCGGTCCACCGCATTGCGCCGCTCCGGGCGAGCGATGACCAGGGTGGTGACCGGGCCGTTGCGTTCGACGATGACACTCATGACAGACTCCCTGCGGAAAAAGCGAAAAAAGACACCGGCCGGATGGCAGAAGACCGGCGTCAGCCGGTCTTCACCTTAGTCCTTTTCCCGCGGCCGCGCCGCATCCGCCGGGCGTCTCAGAGCGCGTGCTTCTGCAGGTTGGCCATCATTTCACGGAGCGCCTCGACGTTGTCCGCCGGGTGCGCGGCGTTCTCGAAGTCGCAGATCTGCTGCCAGTGCGCGGCCACGTCCTCGGCGTCGAAGCCGGCCTTCGGATCGAAGCCGAAGCCCAGGCTGCGCTCCCAGCGCACCTTGCCGATCCAGCCACCGCCGACCTCATAGAGCCCCGAGGTATCCTCGCAGGCCGAACTGCCGAGGTAGACCACCAGCGGGCTGACCAGCTCCGGCTTGAGCTGCTCGAAGACCTGCGGCGGGATCAGCCCCTCGGTCATCCGCGTACCGCCGGTGGGGGCGATGGCGTTGACCAGGATATTGTTCTTGCGCCCTTCCAGGGCCAGGGTGCGGGTCAGGCCGTAGAGGCCGAGCTTGGCCATGCCGTAGTTGCTCTGGCCGAAGTTGCCGTAGATGCCCGAGGTCGAGGAGGTGAACACCACCCGCCCGTAGGCCTGCTCGCGCAAGTGCGGCCAGGCGGCGCGAGTGACCTTGTAGGCGCCTTCGACATGCACCTGGTAGACCAGGTCCCAGTCGGCGTCCTCCATCTTGTGGAAGGTCTTGTCACGCAGGATGCCGGCATTGTTGACCACCACGTCGACGCGGCCGAAGGCGTCCAGCGCGTTCTCCACGATCCTGCCGCCGTCCGTGACCGAGTCGTGGTTGGCCACCGCGGTGCCGCCGGCGGCTCGGATTTCCGCCACCACCTTGTCCGCCGCCGAGGCACTGGCGCCTTCGCCATGGGTGCTGCCGCCGAGGTCGTTGACCACCACCCTGGCGCCATGCTTCGCGAACAGCAGGGCGTGGGCGCGGCCAAGGCCGCCGCCGGCTCCGGTGACGATCACGACTTGGTCGTCGAAACGCAGGGCATCGCTCATGTTCGGGACTCCAGGGCAGTAGGAAGGATTGCCCGAGTGTCGGCCAGCCCGCCGGCGGGGACAAGGCTTCGCGCCGCCATGAATGGCGCCCGATAAGGCAGCGGGATGTTCCGCTTCAGTCGAACGGAATGTACAGCCGGCCACGCGGGCCGAGCTTGAACAGCCACCAGTCGTAGTTGTGCCGGACCACCACCAGCAGCAGGCTGCCGAGCAACGCGAAGCCGGCGCCGACGGCGTACCAGCGACTGCCGTCCTGCCAGCACAGATAGCCGAGCCCGAGCGCCAGCAGCAGGCCGAGTTCGGCGAGGACCATCCCGGACTGGCGGATGAACGGCTGCGCCTGCACCATCTGGCGGAACAACCAGGAGCCCTCGTCGAACACGCGCAAGGGAGAAACGGGATCGTGCATGGAGACCTCCATGGGTGACGATACGCCTCGTCCAGCGAGGCGCCAGCACCCTAGCCCCGATCCTTGCGCGATGGCACTTGCTGCAATCTCAAACTCGCTTAAGAAAACTCTGAATCATCCAGTCGGGCGCGAAACGCCAGGTAATGTTCGAGCACCGCCGCCGGCGCTTCGATCTGCGGATAGTGGCCGATGCCATCGAGCAGCACGCAGTCGGCATCGGCGACCAGTTGCCGGTAGCGCTCGACCATGTGCGCCCCGGAAATCGGGTCGACGGCGCCGTCAATCACCCGCAACGGCACCCCGCCGTGCTGCAACGCCGCCACCCAGCGCTCACGCTGCTCGCGGCGGTCGACGATGTAGCGGATCAGGCGATGCATCACCCGCTGCCCCTGGTTGCTTTCGATCAGGCTCCAGAAGGCATCCAGCTCGGTCTCGCCGGGCTGGCTGCGCGGGCCGAAGACCTTGGCGAAGTTGCGCGCCAGGGCGCGGCGGTCGAACAGCCGGCCGAACAGCCCGCCCAACGGGCTCAGCAACAGCTTCTGGCTGAGCACCGGGCGGTGCGTTTCCGGGAACAGTCCACCATTGAGGAACACGCAGGAGGCGAGCCGCAGCCGGCCTTCGTGATGGCGGGCGAGCAGTTCCTGGGCGACGCTGTCGCCGTAGTCGTGGGCCAGCACGTGCAGCGGCTCGTCGATTCCCAGGCGGCCGAGCAGCGCCTGTTGCAGGTCGGCCTGCTCCAGCAGGCTGTAGCGATGGGCGCGCGGCTTGGCCGAATCGCCGAAGCCGAGCAGGTCGCAGACCAGCACGCGGTAGCGCTGCGCCAGCGGCTCCCAGAGGTAGTGCCAGTCCCAGGCGGCGCTGGGAAAACCGTGGATCAGCAGCAACGGCCGACCCTGCCCGGCTTCCCAGTAGCGGATCGGGAAGCCCTTGAAATCCAGAGTGCGGCCGCGCCTCCGCCAGGCCTCCAGGGGAATGCCGGGCAGCGCCGCGGTCACTGGCGGTAGCCCGGGTTCTGCTGGTCGAGCTTGCGCAGCAGCGCCGGCCAGGCGAGCTGGCCGCCCATGCCGGTCTTGCTGCGCATCACCCCGGCGATCATGTCGCGCGCGCCGGCGAGGATCTGCCCCGGGATGTGGATCAGCTCGGCGCCGCCGCTCTGCGCCATCACCTGTACCTCGCAGGCGCGTTGCAGGGTGAACATCATGAGGAAGGTATCGGCGATGGACCCGCCGCAGGTGAGCAGGCCGTGGTTGGGCAGGATCAGGAAGTTGCTGGTCCCCAGGTCAGCCTGCAGGCGGGCCTTTTCCTCATGGTTCAGGGCGACGCCCTCGTAGGCGTGGTAGGACAGGCTGGAGAGCACGAACAACGATTGCTGCGACAGCGGCAACAGGCCCTGCTTCTGGCAGGACACCGCGATCCCCGCGGCGGTATGGGTGTGCAGCACGCACTCGACGTCGTGGCGGACCTCGTGCACCGCGCTATGGATGGTGTAGCCGGCCGGGTTGATCTCGTAGGGGCTGTCCATCAGCTTCTTGCCGCTGGCATCCACCTTCACCAGGCTGGAGGCGGTGATCTCGTGGAACATCAGGCCGAACGGGTTGATCAGGAAGTCCTCGGTGCCCGGCACCTTGGCCGAGATGTGGGTGAAGATCAGGTCGTCCCAACCGTGCAGGGCGACCAGCCGGTAGCAGGCAGCGAGATCGACGCGGGTCTGCCATTCGGCGGCGGAGACCTGGGCTTGCACATCGGCGGGCAGGGAGTGAACGGCGGTCACGGCGGCATCCTCTTTTGTCGTTATCGGATGCCCGCAGTCTAGCCCCGCCCCCCTCCGGCGACTGTCGCCGGGCTTACACTCGCGCGCCGGCTGAATGGCGGAGGATTCAGCCGGCCTATGCGCGCAGGCTACAGGCAGTGGGCGACCAGAGGCGCGACCAGCAGGTTGAACAGCCCGGTGAGAACCATCAGCAGACCGGCCGCCGAACCTTCCTCGCCGCCAAACTCGTAGGCCCGACTGGTGCCGGCGCCGTGCGCGCCGACGCCGAACAGCGCGCCGCGGGCCAGCGGCGTGCGCAAGCGCAGGACGCGCAGCAGGGTGCCGCCGATCACCGCGCCGAACACCCCGGTGATCATCACGAAGGCGGCGGTCAGTTCCGGCACGCCACCCAGGTCGTGGGACATCTCCATGGCGAACGGCGTGGTGATCGAGCGCGGCAGCAACGACAGCGTGACCTGGCCGTCCAGCGCCAGGGCCTGGGCCAGCGCCCAGGAGCTGCCGATGGCCACTGCGGTGCCGGCGAACATCCCGACCAGCAGCGCCGGCCAGTGGCGCATCAGCAGCTCGCGCTGCTGCCAGATCGGGATGGCGAAGGCCACCGTCGCCGGACCAAGCAGCGCCACCAGCCAATTGGTGTCGCGGGCGTAGTCGGCGTAGCGGGTATGGGTGGGAATCGCCAGGGCATAGAGCAGCACCGGGACGAACACGATGGGCGACAGCCAGTACCACTTCACCCGGCGGTACAGCTGGCGGCTCAGCAGGTAGCCGCCGACGGTCGCCGCCAACCAGAACAGGGCTTGCTTATCGAGACTCATGGCGCGCCCTCCAGCGGCACATCCACTCCACCGACACCGCGGTGACCAGCATCACCAGCAGGGTGCTGAGCATGATCACCAGGAGGATGCGCCAGCCCTCGCTGCGTAGCAGCGCGCCGTAGTCGAGCAGGCTCATCAGCGCCGGGATGAAGAACAGCAACATCTCCGCCAGCAACAGGCCGGCGCCGGCCTGCAGCCAGGCCGGACGCAGCAGGCCGCTGGCGAACAGCAGCAACAGCGCCGCCAGGCCGACCACCCCGCCCGGCAGCGGCAGGCCGATGGCCTTCGCCAGCCAGCCGCCGGCCCACCAGAAGGCGATGAGTACCGCCAGTTCGGCGGCAAGGCGGGACAGACGGCGGACGAGCGGGGGCAACATGGGAAAGGCCTTGGCTGGGAAATCGGGGATGGAGAAAGGATAAGGCCCGGCCTATCATCCCCAAAGCGAATTGTCCGCATGAGAGCCATTCCAGAATGGAATTCCGTCAACTCCGCAGCTTCGTCGAAGTGGTCCGCCAGGGCAGCTTCACCCAGGCGGCGCAGGTCCGCCACGCCAGCCAGTCGACCATCAGCAAGCAGGTCGCCCAGTTGGAGCAGAGCCTCGGCGTGCAGGTATTGGAACGCAACGGGCCGCACGTGCGCCTGACCGACGCCGGCGCCGTGGTGTTTCGCCGCGCCGAGGAGATGCTGCGGCTGCGCCGCGACCTGCTCAGCGAACTGGACGATCTCAGCCAGCTCAACCGCGGCGAACTGCGCCTGGGCCTGCCGTTGCTCGGTGCCGACGCGCTGTTCGCCCAACGCTTCGCCGAATACCGGCGGCGCTATCCGAACATCGCCGTGCACCTGGTGGAAGGCGGCAGCAAGACCATGGAGCAGGCGGTGCTGGCCGGCGAACTGGAACTGGCCGGCAGCCTCACCCCGGCGGACGACGGCTTCGACTACCAGCCGTTCTGCAACGAACCGCTGGACGTGCTGCTGCCGGCCGGGCATCCCAAGGCCGCTGCCGCCAGCGTCGCCCTCGGCGAACTGGCGGACAGCCCGTTCCTGCTCTACCAGCAGAGCTTCACCCTCAACGACCGCCTGCTGCGCGCCTGCCTGGAGGCCGGCTTCAGCCCGCGCGAAGGCGGCCGCAGCGGCCAGGCCGACTTCCTCGGCGCGCTGGTGGCGGCCAACCAGGGGGTGGTGCTGCTACCACGGGCGATCGCTCGCGAGATCGAACGCCCAGGAGTGGTGCGGGTCCTGCTCAGGGAGCCGGACCTGCGCTGGGACATCGCCTTCATCTGGCGCCGGGGCGGCTACCTGTCGCGGGCGGCGCAGGCCTGGCTGGAGCTGCTGCGCGAGCAGCCGCTGGAGGAAAGCCCGGCGTAGGACGAATAACCACCAGCTCGGCAGAGGCTACGGCGGATAACGCCTGGAGGCGTTATTCGCCCTACCGCTTGTCCCCTCCCCGTGTAGGGCGAATAACCGCTACGCGGTTATCCGCCACCTCGGCAGACGTTTCGGCGGATAACGCCTGGGGCGTTATTCGTATATGGACTCCTCCCGGTTTGCCAGTGTTTGTCTTGATTTCAAACCTGTGTACGACTGCATCCGTATATCCGGCTTCATGGAGTGGTGTTGCAACTCCCGAGCCCTGATGAAATGCGCGCCTACATGCCTGATCGCCCTAACGGCTTTGCTTCACTGCAGCAGGGAGCCCACGTATAAACCAGGTTTCATGCAGGCCGGTTCGACCGGTTCGTCATCATTGTCATTCACTGAGCAATCGTGGTGGATGTTTCAACTACGGTGTGGCAGGAACGCTCAACCGGGCCGGTAGCATGTCTCCCGGCTGAGTAAGGCCCAAAGGATCCGGGCATTCTTGTTGGCCAGGGCAACG